>JAYVBW010000816.1:0-15067 GCA_043750255.1 Pirellula sp. | reverse complement strand
GTGAAACCGAGCTTGCTACCTGTCCCTGTTTTAAGGCAGGTTGAGATGGTTGCCATGGTTGGCGGCGACGCGAATGAGGCTGCTCTCGATTTCGCAATCGCAACCGATATTGAACCACCGCAGATTCCCTCGCTACCTTTGACTGTGGGAGAAGTGTGGTTGTGGCAAACTAAGAGTTCGTTGCAAGTCGTTAAGTGCCGCGCCATGAAGAGTGATCGCGAACACGTACGGCACCGAAGAAAATACTCGGAAGGTCAGTTGCCACCCGAGAGGAGCTTCTATTTTACAGGACCAAACGGCGCGCTTCACTTGCGAGCACAAAACCTTATTCTATTCTGCCAACTCGCGGAGGGAATTGACGATCAAACTTGGATATATCACTTGCATAAAGGCGATTACAGCCGATGGTTCAGGGAGATTATCAAGGACGCGACCCTTGCCGTCGAGACGACTCGCATTGCCGAACAGATTGAATTGGATGCCTCGGAGTCCAAAAACCTTATTTTGACCGCAATCAAGCGAAATTACACCCAACCAGCAACGTCTCTCTTAACGGTACCGGGAGCAAGTTGACGGCAAGTCCATAGAAAGTCTAGACAGCCCGAGCATATTGAATTGGCAGAATCGCTGATGCGTTTGTCGAGCCCAACTGGACTGCCGCATGGTAAGGCCAATAAGGATCTCGCAGCATTTCTCTCGCCAACACGACGAGGTCGATATGCTCATTCTTAACCGCATTGTCTGCCAACTGCGGGTCGGTGATCATCCAACCCACTGCTGTGGCTATTCCGGACTCTTGCCGAATGCGGCTTGCGATAGGGATCATGAATCCTGGCCCCCAGGGAATCTTGGAGATGTCAGGACTATTGAACCCGTGACTCACGTCGATCAAGTCAAGCCCCTGTGACTTTAACCTGCGAATCAACTCGATCGACTCCTCGACAGTAACTCCACCCTCGATCCAATCGGTGACCGAGAGTCTAACGGTTAACGGCAATCGCTCCGGCCAAATGGCTCGTACTGCACTAAATGTCTCCAGCAAAAATCGAATTCGATTCTCATAGCTTCCGCCGTAATGATCGACTCGTTGATTCGAGAGGGGCGAAAAGAACTCGTGTGCTAAATATCCATGGGCGAAGTGCAGTTCCAACCATTCAAAGCCAGCCTCGAGCGATCGTTTTGCAGAAGCGGCAAACGCCTTTTGGATTTCTGTAATATCAGCGATCGTCATTTCGTGAGGAATTTTGGTAAGATTTCCACCGAATGCCACGGCAGAGGGAGCGATCGTGTCCCAACCTCCTTGTTCTGGCCCAATATGGCTGTCCCCTTCCCAAGGTTTGGAGGCACTCGCTTTCCGGCCCGCATGAGCCAACTGGATGCCAGCAACAGCTCCATGATTTTTCATGAAACGATTTATGCGTGCAAAAGGCTCCACGTGCTCATCTAAGTACATTCCGCTATCTGCGGGACTAATGCGTCCCTCGGGTGAAACTGCTGAAGCTTCAACAATCACCAATCCGGCACCACCCACAGCCCTCGATCCAAGATGGACAAAGTGCCATTCATTTGGAAACCCATTCTCGGAGGAATATTGGCACATGGGCGAAACGGCTATACGGTTTCTAAGAATCACATCCTTTAATCGCAACTCTTGAAACAAGCCTGTCATCTATGACCCTTCAAGAACCAAACGGCAGAAATTTCTTAAAGAGAGAAACCAAGAAATGTTCGAACTCAACGGTAGCGATATCGACGAATTGGATAGTTCCGCATGGGCGCTGAATAATACCGCGGTACCTGGTATCTGTAACCGGCATTTGGGTAATTGTAGTAGCCGAAACCATTGTTGTAGTATCCGCCATTCGAATAGTTGCCGTATCCGCTCCCGTAGTTGCCATAGTATTGGTTGCCATAGTATTGGTTGCCAAATCCATTTCCATAGCCAAAATTGCCGATGCGCACGCCTGTCCCGTAGCCACCTAATTGGAGTTGCACGCCTCCGAACTGGGCTTGAGCCAAGCTGCTGGACAAGAAAATAGCCGCACCGAGTGCGGCAGCCGCTGAAAGTCGTCGAAACATAACAAGTTACCTTTGCAAAGTGAACGAAACAACACAAAAAAAGCCAGCGAGACGGAAAGCCTCATTCAATACTCAATTCATGTTCGGGCCGGGACTAATGGTTTCCTAAAATTCTTCAGACCCCTGGCATCGGTCAATTCAATGCATCGGTCAGCAATCGCGTCTTTCGAACTGGGCAGCATTAGCACATCACAAACGGGGGTTCGCAAGCTGTTGACAATAGTCATGTTGGTCTCGAACGTAACTAAAAGGAGCACGGGAATATTTACAAGTGCGGGGTTCATGACCATCGTAGCGAGAACGCCATCCCCGCCACCCCATAACAGATCTGGATCTAGCAACAGCACGTCTGGGGTTATGTACCTCATTTTTTCAACGCAGTTGATTCCGCTATTTGCGTTGTGCACGGAAAACCCAGACTGTTCTAAACCAAGAACCAGGTGCTCCCGCAAATAGTGATCGGAATGGGCGACCATCAGAACGCGCGTCGATCGGATCGGCCTGATGTGCGGGTGTGCCATGTCAACATTCTTCATCATGGTATTTTCAATTCCAGTTCTTTGTCTGGGGATGCGGTAGGAGACTCCGAGTTCGCATCGCTTCCAAAAGACTGCGTTGCCGGAACTACAATGGGCGTCTGACTTCGGATCGCGAAATACCCAATTGCGATCAGCAATCCAATGATAATTACCGCCGGGTACACCGCCATTATCAACGCTAGGAGAACGACAGGATGCTTGGCTTCCTCCTTGGATTCGTTGTATTTCGCTGGCTTGACTAACTGTTTAGTTCGCATTGTACTTTCGTCTTTCGTCCTCTGACTTTAAACTCGCAAGCCAAGAGTGCGACTCCTTGACGGACTCACACTGATGCATTAATTGCTTTTTACGCCAACTGCCTGCCTTGAATGACTCGAAGCAACACCACCACAATTGCGATGATGAGCAGGATGTGTATAAATCCATTTAAGGTGGCGCCCGTTGCAAGGCCAAGCGCCCACATTACTAGTAGAATGACAAAAACAGTCCATAACATGGTCGTTACTTTCGAAAGGATTTTAGCAGCCGTGAAAAATACGGATTAAGAGAAACGCCCTCAGCGGCAGCATCATCCACTACCAAGGATATTTTGGATTTTGGGTCACCATGTTTCGTTATTGAAGTTGCAGGTTCAAAAGTCACTCCATTCAGAACGTCTTTGACTTCGAGAGTCATCATTTCGATAACGAAACGAAAAAAGCCGACGCATCAATAGCACTTAATTGTGCATTAACGTGTCGGCTTACGTGTATCAGGCCTCTTTGCTGCAGTCCTTTGCGAACCTAGCAAGCTGCCGTGTAGTGTGTCATCCGATGATTTGTGTTCGATGCCCTAACACGTGTTTTGAGTGCGCGGTGGTCTCGACCTTTGTATTGTTAGGGAAATGCATAACGATAGCAAGGACGAATGCAAAAAAGTTTTAGAATAGTACGTTGCGAACAGGCGTCCTTTATATTAGCTTCAAACGAGAAGTTTCGCGTCAATGGCGAGTTGTGTGCCTTCACGGTCCAATTCATTGCCTTTAACCTCATAAACAAACGATTGCATCTTGCCCTTTGGGAGCTGTAGCCTATGCTGAGTATTAAACCAAAACAAATCGGATGACTATAAAGAAGAGCGATTCGGCGCTGTCGAATAGCTAATCTAACGAGTAAGCCGACGAGGCAGCGTACCTTTGGGTATTTTCGGCCCCGTGGGCTTTTTTCATTGAATAGTCGGAAAATCCTACCTTAGGCACACACCTCATTCGCTATGGCAGAACGTTTTAATCAGTTAACTACCGACCGCAGTTGTGTGCTTCGTCGATCGTCGACGGAGTCAATGCTGCTGGAACAACCCTTCCGCGATGAACTATTGAGCGCAGACCAACTGGAGCGCCATGCGCGTCAGATAGCGGCGACCCATAAACTGGCTATTGGGCGAATGGCTGACAAGCTGCTCAATAGACTCGCTGAAAACGAGAAAGTACTTCAGACAACATACGATTTGGTGGCTGCTGCCGTAGTCAAAAATCGTCGGATTGCGCCAGCGGCTGAATGGCTACTCGACAATTTCTATTTGCTCGAAGAGCAAATTCATTCGACTCGCCGACTTTTGCCGCGTTCCTATAGCCAAGAGCTTCCACGACTAACGAACGGACCAGCAGCGGACTACCCGCGAGTATACGGGATTGCGCTCGAGCTAATTGCTCATACCGATGGACGGGTGGACTCGCAGGCGCTGGATGGCTTCATTTCAGCGTATCAGTCGGTGGTACCGCTGCAGTTGGGTGAGCTTTGGGCTTTACCATTGATGATTCGGCTTGCGCTGATTGAGAATCTAAGGAGGGTAGCTGGCCGAATCGCAATCGCACGGAGGGATCGAGATCTGGCGGCCGATTGGGCTCAGCAGATGATCACTACGGTCGAGGACTGCCCCTCGGATCTAATACTGGTACTATCGGACATGGCTCGCTCCAACCCTTCGTTGTCGGGCGCATTCCTTGCGGACTTGACCCGCCATCTCCATGGTCAAAACCCAAATTTTGCGCTGGTCCATAGTTGGCTTGAACATCGACTGGCCGACTCGGGTCTGTCGACCGAACAACTGGTTCTCGATGAAGGCCAAGCTCAAGCGGCGGAACAGATTTCGGTAGGCAATTGCATTACAAGTCTTCGTTTTCTGAGCGTTAACGATTGGCCGCAATTCGTCGCACAGCAAAGCCTGGTCGAACAAACACTGAACCGCGATCCGACTGGGATATATGAACGCATGGATTTTCAGACTCGCAACCGCTATCGACACGCAGTCGAAGCGATCGCGAAGCGATCGACAGCCTCTGAATTCGATGTTGCCTTCCGGGCAATTCAGTTATCGGAAAACGAGCCAGCCAGCACCAAGGATCCACGCACAAGGCACGTCGGCTACTATCTGGTGGATCAGGGACGTCCAGCTCTCGAGCGAATTGTCCAAATGCGACTGACAACTTCGGTTGTTATCGAGAAATTTCGACGAGCGTTCCCGTTGTTCATTTACATGTCGTTTGTATTCCTGTTTACATGGCTTGCAATCAAAGGGCTATTTAGCTACGGCGACTGGAGCTCCAGTTCTTATTTGCTGCTTGCCTTCGCGGCAGTCCCCATTCTCATGTGCAGTGTTCAGTTTGGACTGGGAATGGTGAACTGGCTGACGACCGTTCTCATGCAACCCAACGCTTTGCCGAGGATGGATTTCCGCGCAGGTATTCCGCCGGAACACAGCACTTTGGTAGTGGTGCCAACGATGTTGTCGAGCGTGGACTCTATCGATCATTTGCTGGAAGGGCTGGAGATTCGCTACTTGGCAAACCGCGACACATGCATTCAGTATGCCCTGCTGACCGATTTTCAAGATGCAAATCAGGAAACGATGCCAAATGATTTGGAGCTCGTTGAACACGCTCGACATGGGATCGAGCGGCTCAATCAAACCTATGCGTTGGAAGGGCGTGACGTTTTCTTTTTGATGCACCGGAGCCGAAAATGGAACGAGTCCGAAGGTATTTGGATGGGCTTTGAAAGAAAGCGAGGCAAACTTGCCGACTTGAACGCAACCTTGCGAGGAGCGACCGACCGATTTTCGCATGTTTCTGGCAATGTCAGTGACCTCATTCGAGTGCGATACGTGATTACGCTCGATACGGACACCCAACTGCCCCGCGACGCAGCTCGCAAGATGATTGAGGCGATGGCCCATCCGCTAAACCGCCCATGGATCGATTCTGCCAGCGGTCGAGTTACCGCTGGCTACGCCATCCTGCAACCTCGCGTTGCCATAAGCATGGCAAGTTCGCGACGTTCGTGGTTTGTGCGATTGTCGGGATCTGATCCAAGCATCGATCCTTATACAAGAGTCGTCTCGGATGTCTATCAAGATCTTTTTGGCGAAGGGTCATTTATCGGCAAGGGGATTTACGACGTCGATGCCTTTGAGAAGTGTTGTGGAAACTTCCCTGAGAACGCGATCCTTAGCCACGACTTGCTTGAAAGTTGCTTTGGTCGATCTGCACTTTTAAGCGACGTTACTTTATATGAGGACCATCCGTCAAGTTATGCAGCGGATGTGAGCCGGCGCCATCGGTGGATACGTGGGGATTGGCAAATAGGAGCGTGGCTGTTACCTCGTGTTCCTTGCCAGGAAGCTTCTTATATTCAAAATCCGATCAGCGCCCTCTCCCGGTGGAAGATCTTAGACAACCTACGGAGAAGCCTTACGCCGATTTCGATGCTTGCATTGCTGTTATTGTCCTGGTTAATTGCGAGTCCTTCGGTAGCGCTCGCAGCCACATGGTTCGTTGTTGTCGTCGTTACAGCGCCGAGAGTCATGGCCGCGTTGATCGATTTTGCTTTCAAACCAACAGACCTATCCATCGCGACACACCTCATTTCAGCACTGCAAGCCATGATTGGCCCGATCGCTCAGTGCCTCTTCACGCTCGTGTTTTTGCCTTACGATGTTTTCGTGAACACGGATGCCATTGTTCGCACATTGGTTCGAGTTCATTGGACAAAGAGAAATCTTCTCGAATGGCGGACGTCGAGTGATGCGGAAAGAAGTGCACACTCCGACTTGCTTGGGTTTTGGCGAACAATGATCTTCGCCCCTTTAACGGCAATTCTTGCATGCTTCGTAATTGCGTTTCTGAATCCTAGGACACTCGCAACAGCGAGCCCTTTTTTGGTTGTATGGATGATTTCGCCAGCGATTGCCTGGTGGCTAAGTCGCCTTCTTCCTGCTCACGTGATCCGATTAAAAGATCCTCAGCGTCTGTTCCTGCGAAACATGGCTCGCCGAACATGGCGTTACTTTGAAGTGTTTGTAACTGCGGAGGATAACTGGTTACCGCCGGACAACGTGCACGTTAACCCGAGCGAGGTGATCTCTTCTCGAACAAGTCCGACCAATATCGGAATGGCGCTTCTGGCGGACTTGGCTGCGTACGACTTTGGCTACTGTTCCGTCGCTCGACTGATATCTCGGACTCAGAATACGTTTGGTACGCTTGCAAAGTTGGAACGTTATCGAGGCCATTTTTTTAATTGGTACGACACGAGATCGCTTGATCCTCTCCTTCCTCGCTACGTTTCGACCGTGGACAGTGGGAATCTTGCGGGCCATCTAATGGTGCTGGGGGCTGGCTTTCAACAAATCATTGACTCCCCGATTGTGCCGCCTCGTATCTTCGACGGTTTGTACGATACGTTGAGTGTACTGCTGCAGGCGACGGCTGCGAATTCGACACACGTTGGCGACGTCTCAAAGCGACTTGTCGGTAGTGCTAGTTATCGTCGAATTGAAATGCAGATGGAGATGCTCTCGCGACAGGAAGCTAATTTACGGTCCACGTTCGATACGGTACCTAAAATGAGGAGCGAAATCGAGGCGTTGCAAACCGCGACAACTCAGAATGCAGAATCGGCATGGTGGACTAGCGCCTTTAAGCAAACGTGCGACGATCAACTCACGGATTTGCAGACGCTAGCCGATTGGTCCACGTTGATATTTCCGTCTGAGCAAACTTGGGCGCATGGGACGCAATCGCAGGTCGAACTCCTCAAGAGATTGCGGATCGAACTGGACCGCAATGGAAAGAACCCGACGCTTCGATGCATCGCGTCTCTACCGGAGTCGGTCTGTCCACTGATTGATTCCATTCGGTCTGGACCTGTTGGAAAGGATGGAAATGAATTGCAGGTAGCCCCGGAAATGCTTGATTGGCTAAACCAACTACATGCAACCATAATGGCTTCGGCGAGGTTCGCTGCCAAACGCATTCACGAACTGGAGCAACTTAGCACCGAGTGCCGAGAATTGGCGGAGATGGATTTCAGCTTCTTGCAGAGCAAGATGCGAGATCTTTTTGCCATCGGCATCAATGTGACTGACAACCGGCTTGATTCAGGTTGTTACGACTTGATGGCGTCGGAGGCCCGCCTAGCTACGTATGTCCTCATTGCGCAGGGGCAGCTAGGTCAAGAACATTGGTTCGCTTTAGGCCGATTGCTGACCAGCACTAAAGGAAAGCCTGCACTTTTGAGTTGGAGCGGCTCGATGTTCGAGTACTTGATGCCGCTGCTCGTAATGCCAACCTATGAACACACTTTGCTGGATCAGACGTATCGGTCCGTGGTTGCGAGGCAAATCGAATATGGTCGACAGCGCGGTGTGCCATGGGGAATTTCCGAGTCTGGCTACAATGCATTCGATCTCCATCTAAACTACCAATATCGAGCGTTTGGTGTTCCAGGCTTGGGGCTTAAGCGCGGTCTGGCAGACGATTTGGTTATTGCTCCATACGCTTGCACGATGGCATTGATGGTGTCTCCTGACGCGGCGTGCCGGAATTTAGAGCGTCTTGCTCGCGAGGATCGGGCAGGTGCGTACGGATTCTACGAGGCTGTCGACTATACGACTTCACGTTTGCCTCCCGGCACCAGTAGTGTCACTATCAGGGAATACATGGCGCACCATGCTAGCATGAGCCTACTGTCCTTTGCATATGTCCTTTTGGACAAGCCGATGCAGCAACGCTTTAATCTTGACCTCGCATTTCGATCGACCGATTTGCTGCTTCAAGAACGGATCCCGAGAACGACCGTTCCGATCTTCCCGCATGCCAACGAAGCCAACGCCACGCGGACTTCGGCTGCCGAAGAGTCAGGCACCATGCGTGTCCTAACCGACCCGGGGGCATCGGTTCCAGAAGTGCACTTGTTGTCCAACGGCCAGTATCATGTTGCGATAACCAGTGCCGGAGGTGGTTACAGCCGATGGCGAGGTTTGTCTGTCACACGCTGGAGAGAAGATCCCACTCGCGATTGCTGGGGAAACTTTTGCTACGTCCGCGATTTGGATAACGGTGCACTTTGGTCGACGGCTTGGCAACCAACGACGGCCATTGCCAAGAAGTATGAAGCCATCTTCACTCAGTCTCGTGCTGAATTTCGTCGAATCGACGAGCAAATTGAGATGCATACGATGATCAGCGTAGCCTCCGAGGATGACTTAGAAGTGCGCCGAACGAAATTCACTAACCGATCGGATCGAGTTCGAAGGATTGAGATCACCAGTTATGCTGAGGTTGTATTGGCTCCCCAATCCCATGATGAGTCCCATCCGGCCTTTAGCAATCTATTTGTCCAAACCGAACTGTTGCCAGCCCGTGGAGCGATCCTCTGCACGCGCCGGCCCCGTTCCGCCGAGGAGCAACCGCCCTGGATGGTACACATGATGACGGCCACGGGGACCCAAGTCGAGGATACGTCCTTCGAGACGGACCGTATGAAATTCATTGGACGTGGACAAACGACCGCATCCCCATTGGCCCTTCGGAATCGCATTCCACTTTCCAATAGTCAAGGTGCAACTCTCGACCCGATTGTAAGTATCCGAAAAGTAATTTTATTGCAACCCAACGAAACCGTTTGCATCGACATAGTTACGGGTGTGGCCGAATCGCGTACGATCGCAAACGGAATGGTGGAGAAGTACAGCGACTCAAGCCTCGCGGACCGAGTCTTTGAATTGGCTTGGACACGAGGTCTCATCATGCTGCAACAGCTCAACGCTTCCGAAGCAGAAGCTCAGACGTATGGTCGTCTTGCTGGCTCCATCATCTATGCTTCGGGACTGCGGCGTGCAAAAGCGAGTGTCCTTATCCAAAATCGGCGTGGGCAGTCTGGCTTATGGAGTTATGGCATATCGGGAGACTTGCCGATCGTACTCGTTCGCATCCGTGATCAAGAGAACCTGGAATTAGTCCGAGAAACTGTCAGGGCACACGCGTATTGGAGAATGAAGGGGCTGAGCGTCGATTTGGTCATTTGGAACGAAGACGACTCGGTCTATCGGCAATCGTTGCAGGAATCCATTTTGGATATTGTTTCGGCAAGTCCCGAAGCAGCTCTCATAGATCGACCAGGTGGTGTATTTGTTCGTCGTGGCGAACATATGTCGGAAGAAGATCGTGCACTGCTTCAAACGGTCGCTCGCATTGTCCTTCAGGGCGATGCTGGCACCGTGATCGAGCAGGTCAATCGCCGTGTGCGTCCGGAGATTGCAATGCCGCGCTTCAGACCAAGCAATACACGATTAGAAGTAATCTCCACGGTAGAATCGCCAAAGCATGACCTAGAGTTTGACAACGGAATTGGAGGATTCAGTAGAGACGGTCGTGAGTATGTGGTGACGCTCAAGCCCGAAATGGAAACTCCTGCACCGTGGGTAAATGTGATCGCTAATTCGAAAATAGGCACTGTCATTTCGGAGACAGGAAGTGCTTATACCTGGGTTGAAAACAGCCATGAGTTCCGGTTGACAACTTGGAGTAATGACCCCGTGTCGGATACGGCTGGCGAAGCAATCTATCTTCGAGATGAGGAGACAGGCAAATTTTGGTCGCCGTCTCCGTCGCCCGTTCGCGGTGGAAAAACCTACATCGCTCGACACGGATTTGGTTATAGTATTTTTGACTATACCGAAGATGGTATCACCACTGAGTTATGCATCTACGTTTCGATCGACGAATCGATCAAGTATGCACGGCTGAAAGTGACTAACCATTCTGGACGACAACGTAACCTTTCGGCGACAGGTTACTGGGAGTGGGTACTTGGCGAAGTGCGAAGCAAATCGCTGATGCATGTGACGACGGAGGTGGATCCTGTCACGAATGCAATTTTTGCCCGAAATCCCTATAGCCCCGAATTCGCGGACCGGATCGCGTTCGTAGATTGCAGTGAGTCCAACCGGACGATTACCGGCGACCGAACCGAGTTCCTCGGCCGGAACGGAAGTCCCTCGAATCCGGCGGCCATGCGCCGAACGAAGCTCTCGAATCGAGTTGGCGCAGGCCTGGATCCCTGTGCTGCCATTCAAACGCAAATGACGATCGACGACCAACAGGAAAAGACCATCATGTTCACGATTGGAGCTGCAAGGAATGAGGAAGAAGCTCGTCGACTTATACTCAAAACGCGCGGGACCGAAAACGGTTACAAAGTACTGGAAGATGTCTGGCACTATTGGAGCCAGACACTCGGTGCAGTACATATTGAGACGCCCGATCCATCAGTCAACTTTTTAGCCAATGGCTGGCTCATCTACCAGACACTTTCATGTCGCATGTGGGCTCGATCTGGATTCTATCAATCGGGGGGGGCGTACGGGTTTCGCGATCAGCTTCAAGACGCGATGGCGCTTATTCACGCTGAGCCGAGCTTATTCCGAGAGCAGCTTCAACGGGCTGCGTCCAGGCAATTCCGTGAAGGGGATGTGCAACACTGGTGGCACCCACCTGTCGGCAGAGGGGTTCGCACACATTTTTCGGATGACCTTTTATGGTTGCCTTTGTCGCTATGCCGTTATGTTAACATGACGGGCGACACCGGTTTGCTTGACGAGCAAATTCCGTACTTAAGTTCGCGGGCGCTGCATGAAGACGAAGAAGCCAACTACGAGTTGCCACAGATTTCGGACGATGTTGGTTCCGTCTACGAACATGCGTTGCGAGCCATCGATCGATCCATGCAATTTGGAACGCATGGCTTGCCGCTCATGGGATGTGGGGATTGGAATGACGGAATGAATCTCGTTGGGCAACACGGGAAAGGCGAGAGTGTTTGGCTAGCCTTCTTTCTATATGAAGTGTTGAACCAGTTCGCGCTTCTTGCCAGGAGATGTGACGATACCGGCACTGCCGATCGATTAGAGCTAGAAGCGGGACGATTGCGAGGCAATATAGAACAGTCCGCTTGGGATGGCCAGTGGTATCGACGCGCGTACTTCGACGATGGAACCCCGCTTGGTTCGGCCGAGAATACGGAATGCCAGATCGACTCGATCTCGCAAAGTTGGTCGGTGCTGTCTGGGGCTGGAACGCAGGATCGGTCAGCGACTGCCATGGAAAGTCTTTACAAGAGATTAGTGCGAAGCGAAGAACAATTAATTCTGCTACTCGATCCTCCGTTCGATAAATCAGACCTTAACCCTGGCTATATCAAGGGGTATGTTCCAGGCGTCCGAGAGAACGGAGGACAATATACGCACGGAGCCATCTGGAGCGCAATGGCGTTCGCAGAGATGGGCGATACAGACCGCGCTTGGGAACTGTTCTCGCTCATCAATCCAATCCATCACGGATCGTCCCCCGCAGCGATAGGCAAGTATCGAGTCGAACCCTACGTAGTTGCAGCCGATGTCTATGGAGTAGAGCCACATATTGGACGAGGGGGCTGGACATGGTACACCGGGTCGGCGGGTTGGATGTACCGCCTGATCATGGAGTCGCTGCTGGGACTGCATTTGGATGTCGACAAACTTCGCTTCCATCCTCGACCTCCCCGTCATTGGCCATTTTTCAAGATGCATTATCGGTTTCGGGAAACCTTTTACCATATTACCGTGAATAGCAGCGGCCTCGGCAACGCGATCAAATCGCTCACGATAGACGGTGTTGTGCAAACGGAGCACGTCGTAAACCTCGTGGATGACAAGGCGAATCATCAAGTGTTGATCGAGCTGGGGTAATCGCGAGATTGCTGCCAGCCGATCAAAGATAGCGAAACGTCGGTCTGGTAGCCTGGCTTATAGGAATGTTGTCTATTTCTTTTTCAGTTCACGGCAGCAGGGTGGATCGGTTAAGGTAAAGATAACGATTTCTTCGCCTGTAACTGTACTAATGTCATGGTGCAAGCTGATAGGTTTCACGCCCGTAATATCGCGAATGATTTCCTCCAATTTAGGCCTTGCGATTTCGATCAGCTGGGATCGGACCTGTTTGAGAAGATCGCGTCCTTTGTCGACGGGCAGAGTTTTGACAAGGTGTTGTTCCGCCGCAGTCAGAACGCCCTGCAAGCGAACAACTAGCAGGTCATCGAGCAAGTGGGCGTGAATATCTTTGGGGCCTCTGCCCATGAATTCATGTTCAAACCTTGAGATGCATTGGCAGATGGATGCTTCCATCTCACCTTGTGTCTTCATCAGATCGCTAATGGCTTTGTTCCTTTCGAATTGCCTCGAAGCGATAGCAAGTCCAGAATGCGGATTGCAATCAATAATACTTCTTTTTGGATGGAGATACTACCCGTTTTCGTCACGGGGAGCAACCGAATGGGCATGGATCTTCCTGCCCAAAAAACAAAGCGTTTTAGGACGCACCAGAAACGAGCCATAATTTCTACTCCCTGACAAACCCAACGTTTTCATTGTCCCATTAAAAATTGTTGGGGAAGCTGGGTAAGGGTTTGCCAGCTTCGCTGGGCAAACAAAAAAAGCCAGCTTGCATTTTTTCAAGCTGGCTTTTTGTTGTATAAAAATCCGGCAATACCTACTTTCGCACTGGTGGGCACTATCATCGGCTCCGAAAGCTTAACTACTGTGTTCGGGATGGGAACAGGTGTGCCTTTCGGATATGGTCACCGGGAGAGAGTCACAGGGGCGGTAGCCCGCTGTGACCCTTAGAGTCTTTCGACCCTTAGATCAGTAACAGTTTTGGATTGGTAAATGTCTTCCTTTTGCAGCACAATTCAATATAGACCTGATACCTCTGCCTTAGTTGAAGCACAAGATACCGATGGTCAAGCGTTCGTCCATTAGTACTAGTTAGCTGAACACCTTACGGTGCTTACACATCTAGCCTATCAACCAGGTAGTCTACCTGGGGACTCTCGCTACAAGTAGCTACGAAACCTTATCTCAGAGAGGGCTTCACGCTTAGATGCTTTCAGCGTTTATCCTTTCCGTAGTTAGCTATCCAGCCGTGCCACTAGCGTGACAACTGGTACACCAGAGCTACGTCCAACCAAATCCTCTCGTACTAAGGTTGATCCTCTTCAAGTTTCGTGCGCCCACGGTAGATAGGGACCGACCTGTCTCACGACGGTCTGAACCCAGCTCACGTACCGCTTTCATTGGCGAACAGCCAAACCCTTGGGAGCTTCTTCACCCCCAGGATGCGATGAGCCGACATCGAGGTGCCAAACCGCCACGCCGCTGTGGACGCTCGGTGGCGATAAGCCTGTTATCCCCAGAGTACCTTTTATCTGATGAGCGATAACCCTTCCATTCGGAATTACCGGATCACTAAGGCCTACTTTCGTACCTGCTCGACTTATTTGTCTCGCAGTCAAGCACCCTTATACCTTTACGCTCTTTGCCTGATTGCCGACCAGGCTGAGGGTACCATTGCGCTCCTCCGTTACTCTTTAGGAGGAGACCGCCCCAGTCAAACTGCCCAACTGACAATGTCCTAAGCCCAGATTCATGGGTCAAAGTTAGAATTAAAGCATATACAGGCTGGTATCTCAACGATGGCTCCCCGTGAACTTGCGTCCCCGGTTCAAAGCCTCCCAGCTATTCTGCACAATACATACCTCAACCCAATATCAGCCTACAGTGAAGGTTCATGGGGTCTTTCCGTCTAGCCGCGGGTATGTGGCATCTTCACCACAACTACAATTTCACCGGGTCGGTGGTTGAGACAGTGCACCAGTCGTTACGCCTTTCATGCAGGTCGGAACTTACCCGACAAGGAACTTCGCTACCTTAGGACCCTCATAGTTAGGGCCGCCGTTTATTGGGGCTTCGGTCGCGGGCTTCGCATTGCTGCTAACTCTCTTCCTTAACCTACCAACACCGGGCAGGCGTCAGACTCTATACATCCTCTTACGAGTTCGCAGAGTCCTGTGTTTTTGATAAACAGTCGCTAGTGCCGATTTTCTGTGGCCCACTTGCGTGGGCGCCCCTTATCGCGAACTTACGGAGCCATTTTGCAGAGTTCCTTAACCACCGTTCTCCCGAGCGCCTTAGAATACTCTTCTTACCTACCTGTGTCAGTTTTAGTACGGTCAACCTTGCTTTAACGTTTAGAAGTTTTTCTTGGACACCCTTCCACACACTTCGAGATCTTAAGTGCTCTCGTGATCCTGTCTTGG
>JAYVBW010000815.1:0-5302 GCA_043750255.1 Pirellula sp. | reverse complement strand
TTTCGCGTTTCTGAAGCTGTCGATCCTTGGCAATGATCGAAACTTGAATACGCTTGATGTCTGCGTCATACTTTTGCTTTGTATCGGCAAGCTCCCGTTGGCAGATCTGGCGGTGCCTTTTGCTTTCGAAATCGCTGCATCAGAACGCTTTTGCTGCGTTTCGGTTTTAGTGGCATTGGCCAATGCTCGGCCCAGCTGTCGTTCCAGCGAGTTTACTTTCGCTTGTAGTTCCACAAGATCAACGCAAATGCGTGGCGGGGCTGTGGCAGATGTGGTTGAGGTTTTGAAATTCCGTTTGTCCGACGGCCTTTCGGCTGCGTGATCTGACTCTACCAATTCCGCTAATGCTTCCAAAGCTTCGGAAAGAGCTGATTTGGAGTTGGCTTGATCCTTGGCGACCCTAATTTCGGTGCGAGGTACGCTGTCTTGCCACCACATGTGTCGACTCCACTGTCGATGATAAAATGCAGTCACCAATCGACTTCTTCGGAGATTGTAGAGATCATTCTTTAATGGAAGCTGGAATTCCTCAAGGTCTTGAATCTTGGAAAGAGCCGATTCAAAAAATGGTAAATTACTGTTATGATCGCCGCGATCGGCCCAATCGCTATCTGATGGATTTCTACCGAAGTGGAATTGCGTCACGAAGCCAATGTTCGGACACTAATTGTCCGCTTGATGCTCAAGTGTTGGCATCATTTTTAATCAAATCATGCAACGAAAAACAACTTTGCCATGACAAATTACAGAACCGAAGTTGATTCGATGGGCGAAGTGCAAGTCCCCATCAATGCCTACTACAGTTCCCAGACCCAGCGAGCTGTTGAGAATTTCCCGATCTCTGGCTGGCGACTTCCAACTGCACTCATTCGCGGAATGGGGCGTGTAAAACTCGCTTGTGCTATCGCCAACAACGATCTCGGCAAACTCACCGCTACCGGAAAAAACACGCTCACGAAGGACCAGGTACAAGCCATGTTTGCAGCTTGCCAGGAGATCATCGATGGCAAGATGGACGGCGAATTCCCGGTTGATGTATTCCAGACTGGCTCGGGCACATCCAGCAACATGAATATCAACGAAGTGATTTCGAATCGTGCGATTGAGATCATGGGTGGTGACCGTTTCTTAAAGACCAAACCGATTCACCCCAACGATCACGTCAACATGGGGCAGAGCACAAATGACACTTTCCCGACGGCCATTCACGTCGCTACAGCCTGCGAGGTTCACAATAACTTGATTCCGCAACTGGAGCGGCTCAGCAAGATCATGCGAGAAAAAGCTCAGCAGTGGGACAGGATCATCAAGATTGGTAGAACGCACTTGATGGACGCAACGCCTTTAAGATTGGGGCAAGAGTTTGGCGGTTTTGCTCGACAAATGGAACTGTCGATTGGGCGCGCCAAGCGTGCGGTGAAAGCAGTTTTGGAGTTGCCGGTCGGCGGGACAGCGGTTGGCAGTGGCATTAATACGCATCCGGAATTTGGCCGCCGAGTTTCCGAAAGCCTTGTCAAACAAACAGGGATACCATTCGTCGAAGCATTAGACCATTTCGAAGCCAACGCCCAGCGCGACGGATTGGTAGAATCGCATGGTCAAATCAAATCGATCGCCATGACTTTGTTTAACGTAGCTAACAACATTCGCTGGCTTGGTTCAGGTCCTCGTTGCGGTTTTTACGAAGTTGTTTTGCCTGATCGCCAGCCAGGTTCATCCATCATGCCAGGGAAAGTGAATCCGGTGATGTGCGAAAGCATGATGCAGTTAACGGCAAGGGTGATGGGCAACGATACGACAATGACATTGTGCGGCGCGTCTGGTGGGAATTTTCAATTGAACATCATGATGCCGGTTATGGGAGATGCCATGCTTGAGAGTGTTGCTCTTTTGTCAAATGGCGTGAGCGCCTTTATTGAGTTCTGCATGGAAGGCTTGGAAGCGAACCCTGTGGCATGTGAAGCGGGAGTGGAGCAAAGCCTGTCGATGGTCACTAGCCTCAATCCGTTCATCGGATATGAAAAGGCGGCGAAACTAACCAAGGAGGCCTTTGCATCTGGAAAAACGATTCGGGAATTGTGTGTCGAGCAAAGTGTACTGCCGAAAGAAACCCTCGACGCGGCCCTCGATCCGTTCAGCATGACCGAGCCACAGGCGTAATAACCGAGCCACAGGCGTAATAACCGAGCCAAATCGGCGTCGGTCAGACCTGCAATTCACTATACATACCATTCCACGAACGCTCGAGAGCGTTTGTCCAGTTTCTTCATATCTTCGACACGGTAACGGATTCCGTTGGCATCGGTAATGTTCACGGCCTTTGCCGAGATTCGTCGAACGTCTTCTTCTGTTTTAAGAACAAAGCTGGTTGAACCATGGTTGGTGTCTACGAACCACTCACAAGGTTCGGTGATGCCCGAGACGCTAACGATCTTTTCAATGATCGGAATGAATTCTCGAAGAGCAAGCTCTTCTTCAAGCAGCAAAATATTGCTTGCGGATAGTCCCTGTATCGAATCTAGACAAGCAATTTCTTCGCCCTCGGTGCTGACAATAGAAACCCATTGTTTGCTCGCGGAGATTGGAAACAGAGGCACAACTGAAACGTCACAATATTCGTGGCCTGCCGAATCGGTCAGTTTTAAATGGCTCCATTCGTCACGCGACAACAGAAAGAGCCATGTGCCATCCGCGTTGCGTACATCGCTGTTCTTGGCTTTGGCTGCGAGGGACAGCGATTGGTTGTCTAGGTTGATAGATTTATTCATGTTTTAATTCTTTGTTTTTCGTATCAGCTTTAGCGAGAGCGATTGAAAACATAGGCCTTGTTTCTGCTGCTAGGAAAAAAGAGCCTGTGACGCAGACCAATTCGTTAGGGACAGCAGAGCGACAAGCATGCTCAACGGCGATTTTACTCGACGGAGCTGAAAGGATTTCGACGGATCGAGACAGGTCTGCCTTTTCTCTTGCGAATTCTTCGAGCCGCTCGACGGGCACGGACCTCGGATTATTGTGGAATTGAGTTACGATCAATCGGTCCGCATAGCTCAATAGCTGGACTAACATTTTTTCGTATTCTTTGTCCTTGGAGCAGGCAAAGACAACGGTTTTTTTTGAAGGAACAAAATGGTCGTTCAAGGCGACGATTAATGCATCGATCGACGCTACGTTGTGCGATGTATCGATAACGACAGCGGGGCGTGTGCTGACCAATTCAATACGGCAGCTCAACTGCGTCTCTGCAAGTGCTTCGATGACAGCGGTGCGAGGCAGAGACCAGCCATCCGCGTTCAATCGATGCCAAGCTGCAATGGCAATCGCAGCATTGTCCGATTGATGTTTGCCAGCCATGCGGATCGCGAGGTCATGAAAATTTGTTAACGGCAGGTTTGGCGTTAACGGAATAAAGTCCATGCGACTTGCAACGGGAAACTTTGCTGATTGCTGCGAGTTATTCCATAATTGCTGTGTGCGGACGGCAGTGTCGAAATCGACACCGAGTTCCCAAAGTTCATTGTCCTTTTCACGGCAACGGTTTCGGATAACCGATTGCGCTTCGGGGTGTCTTGCTCCGCTGATAACAGGAACTCGCGATTTGATGATGCCTGCTTTTTCGCCTGCGATGAGAGGGATTGTGTTACCGAGCTGCTGTTGGTGGTCGAAACTGATCGATGTGATGATAGCTAGTGAGCTGGTACAAACGTTGGTACTGTCAAGCCGTCCGCCGAGCCCGACTTCGATCACATTGACATTCGTCTTGCGGGCAGCGAAGAGGGTCCAAGCCAACGCAGTTGTCATTTCGAAAAAGGTGGGAGCACCGTGCGAACTTGCCCTAGTGACAGCTTCAGCCGCCCTTAAGCTTGTAATATGCACTCCAAGTTCGGTAGGCGAACAGGGCTGACCGTCGACAATAAACCGCTCCTCAAGGTGCAGCAAATGAGGGGATGTATACAAGCCAACGCTAAGACCGGATCGACGGAGGGTTTCAGCGATCAACCAAGAAACCGATCCTTTTCCTTTTGTACCGGCCACATGGATAATGGGTGCAGCAAGTTGGGGATTCTCAAGTTGCTCGAGTAGGAACACCATTCGAGCAAGTCGATACGTTTGCTGATCGTAAGGCCGATCGACGATTTTCTCGTAATTGATGCGTTCGTAAAGGAAGCGGATCGCGTTGATGTAGTTTTGGTCGAGCCGAACCATCGATTCCGTAGGCTTTTTCGTGTTGGTTAATTATCAGGTAATGACAAAGCTGTAGTTTATTTGGTTACAAGTCGGTTGTGCGAGGGGTAGAGTCGCTTGCCGGACGATTGTTTCGGATTTATAGTGCTCGCATGTCCATTCTCCTACTCAATTTTCCTTTTTAACCATGGATTGACGGCAAGCTTCCGAGTTTGAGTTGGGCACAGGTTTGCGTTGAACCAACTGGATTGTTTTGGCGTAACAGCCCGCAGAATGGTTAGGGGAATTCCGCTTTTTGCGTCTCTCAATCACGACAATCGATCTTACAAAACCTTTTTGCTCCTCCGCGACCGCAGTTTTTGGTCCGCTTTTTAGCTTAACCGAACCTACCTATGGCAACGACAACGGCACCAACGACATCTTCCGTTAGTTCAACGGATCCGACCAATGTGATTGTGGAAACCAGAAACCTTGGAAAAATTTACCGAGATTTTTGGGGCCGAAAGAAGGTGAATGCGTTAAAAGCATTGGACATCGAGGTTCGGAGAGGCGAAATCTTTGGACTGTTGGGCCCTAACGGTTCTGGAAAATCCACCACCATCAAGTTGATGCTGGGTTTGCTTTTCCCGACATCTGGTAGAGCGTTTGTGTTTGGCAAAGATGCGACAGACGTGGCCAAGAACGAGAGAATTGGTTATCTGCCCGAAGAATCGTACTTGTACAAGTTTTTGAACGCTGAAGAGACGTTAGATTTCTATGGCCGGCTATTCGATATGCCAGCCAAGGTACGGCGGGAGCGAACCGAACAACTGATACAGATGGTTGGGTTGCAACGAGCTCGCCGCCGCCAACTAAAGGAATATTCCAAAGGGATGACACGTAGAATTGGTTTGGCACAGGCCCTGATCAATGAGCCGGAGTTTTTGGTTCTCGATGAGCCCACAACCGGCTTGGATCCAATCGGGACTCGGGAAATGAAGGATTTGATCCTTCGTCTACGGGATCAAGGTAAAACGATTCTGTTGTGCTCTCACCAATTGGCAGACGTTCAGGATGTTTGTGACCGAGTGGCAATTTTGCATCAAGGTGAATTGAAGGAATTAGGACGCGTGGATAGCCT
>JAYVBW010000814.1:0-1741 GCA_043750255.1 Pirellula sp. | reverse complement strand
TCTGATTTCTTTCGCCTTTTTAATGCTGTTGATTGCTGTAAGAATGTGGATCAAAGCGCGAGATAAGGCGGCCCATCTTCCCATCATTGTCGGCAATGTCGATGAAAATGCTGGTGCATCGTGCAAACGTGATCCGGAGGGGCGACTGCGTCTTACCTCGCAATGCACTTTACTGCTCGCGTTAGTCGGCCTTGGTGCAGGTGTGCTAACAGGCATGTTCGGTATGGGAGGTGGGTTCATCATCGTCCCCGCCCTCGTGACATTCGCTTGCATGGGTATGCAACGGGCCATCGGTACCTCACTGCTGATCATCACACTTGTCGGTATCTCAGGAACGACTAGCCACGTACTCGCGGGTAAGGATCTATCAATCCAAATGGCGGGACTCTTCACGGCAGGTAGCCTTACGGGCTTGTTCGCCGGAAGTTGGCTAGCGCAGCGACTGGCTGGCCCAACTTTGCAACGCTTTTTCGCTGGAGCCATTTTATTTGTAGCAACCTACATGATCTTGCGATCGGTCGTGTGAGCGAACCGATTCTGCGTTCATACCCAACGGGTCCGATTTGCTATACTTCATGTCCTTTAGTGATGGGCTATGGTAAGCTTGTGCTTACCGAGTTCGCCTACGAAGGCAAAACTAAGAGACTTTTCCATTCGATTAGTCGACGGGCGGCTCTCAATGTACTTGCTGAAAGCGTATGCACTACTGCGACTTTATTGGCATGGCATGATGCGCGGACTCGGATATCGGTCGGCATCAAGGTGCAACTAGTTATGGATGGATCGGAAATGAGCGAAAATGAGGGACTGAAGATCGATCGCATTACGCATTGGGACAATGTCTACAAAACCAAGCAGACAAACGAAGTCAGTTGGTTCGAGGCAGAACCCTCCACTTCACTCGAACTCATCGAAAGCGCTGATCCTTTGGGTGGTCGAATAATCGATGTCGGAGGCGGAGCCTCGTTCCTGGTTGATCGACTGGTTGCGAAAGACAAGTGGAATGTAACGGTCCTCGACATTTCGTCGGCTGCGATTGAGCATGCAAGAAACCGACTCGGCGAAACTGGTCGGCGCGTGAAGTGGATCTGCGCTGACATTATCGAGACAACGGAATTGGAAATGTACGACGTCTGGCATGATCGGGCCGTCTTTCACTTTCTTACCAGTCCCCAAGATCGACAAGCCTATCTCAATCGCTTGAATGATTCACTTACGATTGGGGGGTATTTCATCGTCGCAGCGTTTGCACCCATTGGACCAGAAAAATGTAGCGGCCTCCAGGTTTGTCGCTATGACGTTCGAGACTTCGAATCCCTGCTTAGGGACCGATTTACGCTTTGGAACAACTGCGAATACAGTCACGTTACTCCTATGGGAAATACGCAGCAATTTACCTGGGCAGTTTTTCAGAAAACCTAAGCCAAAAACGGCACGGTTACGGGGTGCTGCATGTCCATGACGTACGAACTACCTTTCGTAATAAAGGTGTTAGTTCGCCACAATCTTCATGACCAGCGTTTGACTTGCAACTCAATCTCTTGTCGCAACGAGTCGCAAACAAGCTCGCAAATCTTTTCAACCACCGGGTCATCGAGACGATAAAGAACGAACGAGCCTTGCTTACGCCGAGATACTAAGCCCGCTTCGGCTAGCTGTTTTAAATGTTTTGATACGTTCGCGACGTTGCAACCCGTTGCTTCTACCACTTGACCAACGTTCATTTCGCCCCCAGTCATAA
>JAYVBW010000813.1:0-3493 GCA_043750255.1 Pirellula sp. | reverse complement strand
AGGGAATCCCTCATCGTGCAGAGGGTTGTACGGGATTTTGCGAGCCAGGATTCGGTCCCAAACCTGCTTCTTGGTCCAGTTTGCAAGCGGACTAACTTTGACCAAGTGAAACTTCTTGTCCCATCCGACGATGGGTGCTAAAGCCCGATCCGGACTCTGATCTCTGCGAATCGCACTCGCCCAAGCATGCATCCCACTCGCCGCTTTTTTGAGTACTGTCAGCTTACGATCCCCGCAACATTGATTGGGATTGATGACATAAAGCGGCCCGCCATGCAGCTTTTCGTATTCAAAAACCGTCAATTCTGGTTGCAGCAGCTCAACCTCAATTCCATATAACTCGGCTACTCGATCTCGCAACGCTAGCGTCTCAGCAAATTGGTAACCGGTGTCCAAATTAAAAACCCAGGATTTAGGGGAGATTTTAGATAACATTTCCAAAATCGTCATCCCTTCGGGGCCGAACGCGGTAGCCATCGTGAACTTGTCACCGAACCGTTCGATCGCCCATCCTAAGATCTCTTCCGGAGTTGCCGTCTCAAGACGCTGACTGTGCTCCGCTAAATCGGCAAGGACATCCGGAGTTGGGAGAAGTGGCGGACTGGCAGCCTGAGAGCCAATAAGTTCTCCGTTTGATACCTCTGGATGGCTAGATTCATCGTCGTGAAGTGGACGCGGCCGATCGGACAAGGTGTTTCAACGCAGGAAAACGAGTTCGTAACCGAAGTGGTTTGCTGGGCCATTTTTTAAACAGGTCCACGCATTACATAGAGGAATAATACAGTCGGACAAGTCTACAGGTCAAGCTGATACAAATCGGCGCTGACGAACGTTACTAGTTCCTGTACGCTGTCCAGACACAACGACCAACAACGATACGAGCCCACAAAAATGCCTATTTACGAATTCTACTGCCCGCCCTGTCACACGATTTACAGTTTTTTTGCTCGATCCATGAATCAAGCCGTCGCGCCGAAATGCCCAAAATGCGGTCGCAAAAAACTCGAGAAAAAGATCTCCCGGTTTGCTATTTCCAAGGGGCTGACGGAAAACAGCAGCACTCCCGACCCATTTGAAAATGTCGACGAAAGCAAAATGGAGCAGCTCATGGCGGAAATGGCTCCCCATTTGGAAGAGGGTGGAGAGGGCCCAGAAGACCCTCGTCAAATGGCCAACGTCATGAAACGCATGTTTGAACTGACTGGAATGCAGCCAACCGGTGCCATGCTGGAAGCTATGAAACGCATGGAAGCAGGTGAGGATCCCGATAAAATCGACGAAGAGATGGGAGATGCATTAGACGGAGACGGGGACCCATTTGCCGCCCCTGAGGGGAAAGGAAAAAAACTATCTCGCTTCTTCGAGGCCCCCAATGTCGATCCGGAATTGTATGATCTGTAATCGACGGGCACCTCTGAATGATCTCTTTGAACTTGAACATGCAAAACAACAAAACAATCGACCGCTCCATTGAGCCCGGCTGGCTCATCGATTCGCCCGAACGCATGCTCTCTTGGGGACGACAAGCCGACCGCAGCTCGAAAGCCGCTCTCACTCTGCGGCAATACATTTACATGCAGATGGCCGCTTCAGACTTGGTTCTCGATGAGGAAGCTCGGCAAAGAGTGGACTTGCCGGAAGGTCTATTGGCGAACCTGGAGGAAAAGAACCGACTCCTTTCGCTGCTCAAAGCGCCCATCGATCAGCGCATCGAAGCGTTTCTTGCTAGCCACTTCGCTGAACTCAAACTGCAGTCGCCATTGAAATTGCCATCCATGACTTTAGTGTTAGATCACCATGGACTCGCCAGACAACTTAGCCTACCCGACGGCGGCGAACGCTTTGAAAACGAATTGGTCAGCTCCTACCGCGTGGCAAATGGCGTTCTTCATAATCCCTGCGCCGACCGACGAACCACGCAAGGGACGTTTCATGTAACCGAAGGTGGGCTGCCAATTGCGGGTGACAAAAGAAGCGTTCCCAAAAACGCCTTTGCGAAATTGTTTCAACACGCCGTAACACCGCCCGAAGCGCTATTGGAGTTGCCGTTCACCCAGTCCAACTCGATCCCGGCCAAGACCTTTGTGTCCCTTTTGGTACGTCCATTGGTCTGCCCGCAAGTGCCTGGCTATTGCGAACACAAAACGATGGAAATCCGATTCTTCGCACCCGGCGGCCTCGTTAGCAATCTCGATTTCGTTGAATCCATATTCGGCAATGCAGGCGATCCACTCGTTCCTGAAAATGACGCAGCACTGGACTGCATGCACTGGACTGGGCATACCGGTTGCGTCATCCTCGCTCCGCATTTGATTCACTTGACCAAGGAGTATCTAGGACTGCCACACATCTCCAAAGCGACGGATCTGCAAATTCGCGATCGCATGTGCTGGGAAGATCCCTCGGAAAAATACAACGATGGCCAAGCCTTCAAGATCACATGCCGCAATCAAGACGGTGTGATCGTAACGCTCATCGCCGACAACTACTACGGCTACTGCAAAAAGGAGGTGAAGACGCAAATCAGCTATGCCGCCAACCTTCTTGGAAACGTCGAAGAAGAACACGCGGGTGGCACACTAGCCTTTGTTTCTCACAATTTGGGGGAAGAGTTTCAATGGAATTCACGTCGTTACAATGGTCGAGCATTTTCAGACGTTGAACGCGAATACTCTGCCTTCATCGATATTCAACCTGAAGGCTATGGCGTCGACCGGCTGCACCCGAGCTTAGTCTATGTTCCCGAAAACGCGCTTGCCTCGCTTTTCGATAGAACCATTCGTTGGGTCAGAGGGGATCAAGAAGTCTCCATCCCCCTGGAACAAAACAAAATCTATATGGCACCGAGCGGCTACAAGGTGCAAATGGAAAAGCACCCATGCGCTCCTTCATGGCGATTGATAGGTACGGGCGGCGAAGGAACGGTTTGCCACAAACCATGCACCGTTAGCGGCGGCGGAAAAAGCGAAATCAGCAAATCGCTGCGTGACTACATGCAAGGCGGCCCCATCTTTGTCGCTGACATCGACAGTGATTTCAATCAGTTGCAAGAGATCTTTGATCGCGATTTCTCCGATCGTTGGCGAGAGGAGTCAAAGGAAAAACCGGACTACGTAAATAGAGAAAGTCGCAAAGTACTCGATCCGAAAAGAACTCTTGGGAGCGTCATCAAACTGCTAACACCTTCTCGCGAATATACAGAAAAATACAACAAATGGCTTGGCTATATTCCAACACATCTCTACGCGATGGCCTTCATTATCAAACGCTTTTGTAAACCTGAATGGAACGGCAACTGGCGCGATCACTTCGGAGTCGATGTGGTCAATGGCGACAATGGGCACGAACTAAAGTACGGTAACCGTAAGCTGGTTGGTATGTACCTTCGGGTCGGTCTCGATCCACTCGGACGCTGGCGGATGTACAAACTGCGGCAGGATTTCGCAGCGGCTGAAAAGATCCAATTGGAAGATGATATTACCGCCAGTGTCGT
>JAYVBW010000812.1:0-2942 GCA_043750255.1 Pirellula sp. | reverse complement strand
CCGCTGCTTCGACCACGGAATCCGCCACCGCCACCGCTTGAACGGCCACGACCACCGCCGCCGCCGCCAGACGAAGTTCGTTCGGGACGATCTCCACCGCGTTCTTCGAATGGACGATCCGGGTCGGTTTCGCCATCTTCGCTCGGGCCATCGCCACCTTCAGCGCCTTCGGCACTTGCGAATTCATCTTCGATACCAAGCTCTTCTAATGCGCGACGACGCGAAAGTTTGACACGATCATGATCGTCAATATCGATGACGATCACCTTCATCGTATCGCCAACCTTGCAAACAGCATCCACACTCGGAACGTAGCCGCTGGAGAGTTCGCTGATGTGACAAAGGCCATCTTTTCCAGGCAGGATCTCTACGAACGCACCGAAATCGCGAACGCTTGAGACGGTACCGTCGTAGATCTTGCCGATCTGGACAGTAGCAGTGCACGCTTCAACTCGAGCGAGAGCAGTTCGTGCGGAATCGGCATCTCCACTGGAGACAGTGACGTTGCCTTCATCATCGACATCGATGTTAGCGCCGGTATCTTCTTGGATCGAACGAATGTTCTTTCCACCTGGACCGATTAGGGCACCAATCTTTTCTGGATCGATCTTCGTTCGCAAGAGACGTGGAGCGTAGCGACTGATTTCGGTGCGAGGACGAGGCATGCAGGTAAGCATCTTTCGCAGGATTTCCATCCTGGCTTCTTTCGCTTGTTTCAATGAAGCTCGAATGATTTCTTCGCTGATTCCGTCAATCTTGAGATCGAGCTGGATTCCAGTGATTCCGTTTTGAGTACCCGAAATCTTGAAGTCCATGTCGCCATGGTGATCTTCGTCTCCGAGGATATCTGTTAGCAAAACGTAGGAATCCTTTTCACGGACCAAGCCGATGCTGATTCCTGCTACGGGATTCGTGATAGGAACTCCTGCTGCCATCAGCGCCAAGCATCCGCCGCAAACGCTGGCCATCGACGACGAACCATTGCTTTCGAGAATGTCGCTGATCAGACGAATGGTGTACGGAAAATCATCTGGATCTGGCAAAACTGGCTCAAGCGATCTTTCGGCAAGCATACCGTGGCCGATTTCGCGTCGACCTGGAGCTCGAATTGGGCGGCATTCTCCAACTGAAAACGATGGGAAATTGTAGTCCAACATGAATTTCTTGCTGTACTCTTCGACGAGTCCGTCCACACGTTGTTCATCGCGAGGTGTACCGAGAGTTACTGTCACGAACGCCTGTGTCTCACCGCGTTGAAAAAGTGCAGTTCCATGCGTGCGAGGGAGCAAATCGGATTCGCAGTGAATGGGTCGCAGACTCATGCTGTCGCGGCCATCGGCACGGGTTCCAGCGAGAATCGCATCGCGTACAACGCGATTTTCAAGCGTGTGCCATGCGCGGTATAACGTATCCTTGGTCAAAGCACCTTCTGCTTGCGGATCCGGAATCATTTCTGCCAAAGCCATTCCCCGAAGCGCATTGCAAGCGTCGTTGCGGGCTTGTTTTCCTTCGGTTTGCTTCGCATCTTTGAAGCGATCGTAATAAGTCGACTTCAAATGAGCCACGATTTCGGTGTCGTCGGGAATTGGGTAATGAGCCTTGGTCGGCTGGATCTTTTCGAATAGCTCACGTTGCAAGCCAATGACTTCACGGCAAATGCCATGCGCAAATTTGATTGCGTCCAGCATCTCACCTTCAGGAATCTCCTGTGCGAACCCCTCCACCATGACGACTTCACGTTCGTTAGCGGAAACGATCATGTCCAGGTCGCTGTCTTCGAGCTGAGCATGGGTGGGAAACGCTATCAATTTTCCTTCAACGCGGCCGACTCGGGTTGTGGCGATCGGGCCCGTAAACGGAAGCGAACTAATGAACAATGCACAAGAACCGCCATTCATGGCGAGCACGTCAGCATCATTCTGCGCGTCGCTACTTAAGACAATCGACTGAACCTGGACATCGTCGCGGAATCCTTCAGGAAATAGCGGTCGAATCGGACGGTCGATCAAGCGGCTAGTAATCGTTTCCTTGGTGGTTGGACGAGTTTCTCGTTTTAGAAAACCGCCAGGGAATTTACCCGCTGCCGCGAACCGTTCGCGATAGTCGCAGGTCAATGGAAAGAAGTCTGTGCCAGGCCTTGACGGTCCAGTCGAGACTGCATTTAGGACAACCGTATCGCCATATTGGCAAAGCACACATGCAGTGGCTTGCTTGGCAAGCTGCCCCGTTTCAAATGCCAAAACAGAATCACCGATTTTCTTTTCTACTCGAATTTTCACAACAATTATTTCCTTCAAAAATCATTCGAAACAACCGTTCTAAAGCGTCTTGCAGATTCTGCCTTCGGTCGTTGATACAAGAATGGCAACCCATTCCAATCAAGACGACCGGCGACCAGCACGCCGAGAACATGTAAGAGAACGACAAAAAGTGATGACAAAAGAGGCCACTCGTTGGCCTCAACGACAAACAACACGATTCCCCATGGCGAACAGTACGCGACGGGATTTATGTGGGCTAATCCACATCCAACACTAAATCTACAGCGATGAAAGCGCTAGCGAGAAATCAATACACAACCATCAAACGCTAAGGGCTGGTTCATGCGAACCAGCCCAAAAATCCAAACACTACTTGCGGATATTCAACTTGCCAATCAGTTCCAAATACCGCTTTGGATCGTGCTTGCGAACGTAATCGAGCAACGATCGTCGCTTGCTTACCATTCGGAGCAAACCGCGTCTGCTCGAATAGTCACGGACGGCACCACGCATATGCTCTGTCATTCCGTTGATTCGCTCCGTCAACATCGCGATTTGCACATCTGGCGAACCATTGTCACCCTCATGCGTGCGAAATTGGCCGATAATTTCTTGTCTTCGTTCTTTGGTAACGGTCATGTAAAGAGAAACTCACATCTGCTTGCAACAACGACCTCAGGA
>JAYVBW010000811.1:0-6955 GCA_043750255.1 Pirellula sp. | reverse complement strand
CGGTTTCGATTAGACCAAGCGGATCCCTTGAAAATTTTCCTCAATGCGGACAGCGTCGCCCGCACGGTGGTCACTACTGGGGTCGAAAACCCGTTACCGATATCGAAACAGTTTGAGCTGCCTCGATTCCGGTCCACCACCTACATCAGTGAAGGTGAACATCCGAGTTGGCTTCGAGGTCGGAATTTGTTTTATGGTGAAAAAGCAGCTTGTTCCAAATGCCACTCCATGACTACGGGTGGTTCCATGATCGGGCCATCGTTGGCCAATACTCCATCGCGAGACGTAGTTGCTCTGGTTCGAGACATTGTCAATCCAAGTGCCATGATCAACCCGGATCACCTTGGGTTTATTTGCTTGACCAAAGACGGAAAGACGATCACAGGAACCCTACTCGAGCAATCGGACACACAAATCGTTTTGGGAACGATTACAGGTGACAAAGTGAATGTTCCGGCAGCCGATATCGAGGAGCTTAAGCTATCGAAACAATCAGCCATGCCAAGCGATTATGAAAGCCGTTTGACGCCAACTGATGTAATGGACATCGTCGCTTTTTTGATTACGAAACCAATGGAATCGACCACGTACCTGCGGAAAGATGTTCCGCCACCGAGAACGAAACTAGAATGGAACGAGTTTTATCAGTCAACAGCGAAGCTTAGTGCTGAATCCTTGACCGATCACAAGCGTCTTCGCATCGCGTTAGTAAGCGGGCCAAAGGATCACGGGCCTGACGAGCACGATTATCCGCTTTTTCAGAAGCGATGGAGTTATTTGCTGTCGCTCGACAATCGCGTAGATATATCCGTCTATAACGATTGGCCGGAGGATAGTGTGTTTAGCGGACCGCAGCGAGCCGAGCTCATGGTGTTCAATAGCGCCAATCCTGGATGGGATTCATCAAAAGCGAAGTTGCTGGACGAATATCTAGCAAGTGGCGGTGGTCTTGCCTTTGTGCACTTTGCACTCAACGGCCGCAAATCACCAGAGGCATTGGCACAGCGGATAGGGCTCGCCTGCGATGTACCCAAAGTTCGTTACCGACACGGTCCATTAAATCTAAGGTGGCAGCAACCGGAGCATCCAATTCTCAAGGGCTTGCCAGAATTGAACCTTGAGGACGAAAGCTATTGGAATCTGACCGGCGACCGAGCTCAGTTGCAAGTGCTCGCGACCCAGGATGAGGACGGCCTATCGCATCCCCAAATATGGACCGTCGAGCATGGTCGCGGACGAGTCTTTTCCACTATAGTCGGGCACTATTCATGGTCCTTTGACGACCCACTCTATCGAGCGTTACTACTTCGCGGGATGGCCTGGGCAGCTCAACGTGAAGTCGATACGCTTCTGCCGCTGGCAACAATAGGAGCGAGGCTTGAGGAGTAAATGAGATCGTATCAGGCAGAACTCATTGGAGCGGCGGTCTAAACCACAGAATAGCAGCCTGTTACGGTGGAATTCGGTTATCATTGGATGTGGCAAACACTTCTAAAACACTTCTAGACGTACTTTCCAAATGTTTCGGAACCTGAGCGTTCCCAAAATACTTTCCCTGTACCATTTTTGGTTCATTTTTCTGAGAGGATTTTATTGATGTCAGTAATTCGCCAAACAACACGCCGAGGTTTTCTCCAGGGGGTCGCCGCTGTAGGGACTGCTGCTACATTGAGCCCCTCGATGAACCGGGCTTGCGGCTACCAGTCACCCAACGACCGCCCCGTCTTTGCGACCATCGGTCTACGAAATCAGGGTTGGGAGATTACCCGCAAGTCATTTAAGTTCGCTGATTTTGCCGCACTTGCCGACGTCGATTCCAACGTCCTGGGAGCGAACGTTGAAAAGACAGAAAAAGCACAGAAAAGGAAACCGGACGCTTACAAGGATTATCGAAAGATCCTCGATCGAAAAGATATCGATGCCGTCATGATCGCCACGCCGGACCATTGGCATACCAAGATCGCGGTCGAAGCGATGTACGCTGGCAAAGATGTCTACTGTGAAAAACCGCTTACGCTGACGATTGCCGAAGGTAAATTGATTGAGAGGGTCGTCAAGGAGACCGGCCGAATTTTTCAAGTTGGCACTATGCAAAGGTCGGAATCCGACCAGCGGTTCCTGCAGGCCGTCGCGCTGGTCAAAAATGGTCGCGTTGGCAAGGTGCAAAGAGTGACATGTGGCATCAACGGTATGGACGCTTCGCCTGTGATTCCCGTTGTTCCTGTTCCTCAGGAACTCGACTGGGAATTCTGGCTCGGCCCTGCACCGAAAGTGGATTATCGAGCTCTCCCCGAAATGCGCGAGGGATACGGCGGTGGCGTGCCGCTGCACAGCAATTGCCACTATGCCTTCCGCAACTGGCATGAATACTCCGGTGGGAAATTGACCGACTGGGGCGCTCACCACGTCGACATCGCCTGCTGGGCTCTCGGTGCCAGCGATACAGGCCCGAGCAAAGTGACGCCAGTCGAATTCAAGTTGCCGGTCGAATACAAGAATGGACACCCGTTGGTCCACGATCAGTACAATGCGGCCACGAGCTTCAAAATCAAAGTCGACATGCCCAATAATGTCGAACTGATCATCACGAGCGAAGGCGACAACGGCATTCTTTTTGAAGGCACGGAAGGTCGGTTCTTTGTTAACCGAGGCAAGATCTCAGGCAAGCCTGTGGAGGACCTGAAGGACAATCCGATGCCTGACGGAGCTATCGAAAAAATCTACGGTGGAAAAGTCAGCGAGAACCATACCGCGAACTTTATCGAAGGCATAAAGTCACGCAAACAACCGATCTCCGACGTTTGGTCCCACAACCGTATGCTTGAAATCTGCCACCTTTCCAACATCGCGATGCGCCTGAACCGCGAACTCAACTGGGATCCAATCAAACGCGAAATCATCGGCGACGCCTTGGCAAACTCGTTCCTTTCCCGCGAAAACCGCAAGGGTTATGAGATTAAAATGTAGGCTGCGACCCTTTACCATTTCGTGGGTCGCTCTTTCCGAGAGTGACACCTCCTTTTCGTACAAACGACTTCAGCATTTCTGAATCGTCGATCATATGGGCTGTTATGACATAGAACCTTGCCATCCCTTCCGATTTCTCGTCCTTGAAATGCCTCATCGGTGAGAACAAACACAAGCTTTCGTGATCGGCGAGTTGGGTATGCGAACCGAGGTTGGTGCAATAGACCTCAGGCGTTTGGATCACAATCTCGCCCCTCGGATCGTCCGGACTGGCGATAGGAAGGCTGGCCAGAGAATTGGCCGATCGGATTTCCGATTCGGTGATGACGCAATCGAGCTCCACTCGATTTGGATCCACGACTTGTACTGAAAGTTGAAGGCTCACTCCATTCGAAATCGTCTCGACGTGTGGTTGAAAAGGATTGGGTTCAGTGTTCGATTCTCCACGATCGAATTCGGTAGCTTTTGGTCCCTTTACGAAGCCTGTTAAAAAGGGTCGCAAAGTGTTGTTGGAAATCGTTATCAATTGTCCATTGAAGAATGTTACTTTGGGTGCAAAGATACAATTCGTCCGCGAATCCGATTGATAGCGATGCAAGGTCACTCTCGGCAAGAGTGACCCACAAAATACAAGTGGGTCGCACCTGCCGGGTGCGACCAATAAGAAACGCTATTTACCCAAGTTTATCGGCAGTAAGGGTACTGGCCAACGCGATCCGTTAGTCCAGCTTTCAACGGATTGTTTTGAATATAGCGGATGATCTTTTCGTCCTCTTCTTCACTTCGTGACCAATGATCAAACCACTCGGTTTGCCAAAATCGATTAGATGACAGATTTCTATCCATCCTAGCTGCCTGATGTCCAGTCCATCGCTTGAATTCTTCGAGTTCACATTTTAAGGAGAGTTTGTCATTGAGTTCGAAGAATAGATGAATGTGACTAGGCATAATGGCGAAGGAAAACATTTCCCAAATATGGAGTCGTTCGCGATGCACAATCGCCTCGACGACCATTTCGCAGAGTTTTTTTTGCCGAAAGTGGGAGACGGCTGGAGTACGATCCAACCAACATTCCATTTCCGAAAAAATCTTACGGCTCAATTTGAGATGGTCTTTTTCTCTGTCTTCGGAACCTTCGTCTTCGGAATGTCGGAATTGGTCGCTTAGTTCGCGGATTCTTTGATGGGCTACTTTCGGAACAGCGCCGTGCAAATGAATCGTTACAAAATACCTTCCGTTCTCCACTTGCCAATGAGGCAAGTCTCCTCGCCAAAAGTGAAGCGTTTCTGGTTTTCGTGTAGCCATCGAAGCGCTAGAGATAGATGCGGGCTAAACTGATTCGGATGATATTATTTGACGATTTTTAGTGTAGCAAAAGATCGAGGGAAGGTCACTCTCGGCAAGAGTGACCCACAAAACACAAGTGGGTCGCACCTGCCGGGTGCGACCAATAGGTATACTCATTTATCGAAATTTCGTGCCCCATGCCACACGAAAGCTGGCCATCCATGATAAACCGCCGTCAATTCCTCCAACACGCGGCCGCCGGGGTTGCGATCACTTCGCTACCGCAACCCCTTCGCGCCGCGGAGTCAGCGATAAGCCTTGGATTCAGTTTGTATGGGATGAAGTCCCTCCCAATGGATGACGCCCTGAAAATATGCGCCGAGATCGGTTATCGCAATGTCGAACTGACGCTCACGGCTGGCTACCCGACCGAGCCTAGTTTGCTCTCCGCCGCGGACCGTCAATCGTTGCGAGAGTCCCTCGACAAACATGATCTCTCCGTCTCCGGCCTGATGGACAACCTGAGCCTAGTCGCCGACGATGCTGCGCACGGGAAGAACTTGGATCGCATCAAAGCCGCGGCGGAACTCGCCCACGCGCTCGCGCCTGATAAACCAGCGATCCTAGAATCTGTCCTTGGCGGCAAATCGGCGGACTGGGAATCGCTCAAAGCCGGAATGGTTGACCACGCCGGTGATTGGGCAAAGATCGCCGCTGAAAATGAACTGACGGTCTGCCTCAAACCGCACGTTTACAGCGCGATTGATTCACCTGAGCGATTGCTCTGGCTGCATCAACAGGTCGCGAGTCCGTTCGTAAAACTCTGCTACGATTTTAGCCATTTCGAAGTTCAAGGGATGGAGATGGAGCCGACACTCAAGCCGTTGATCGCTGAGACCAGGTTCATCCACATTAAGGACACCGCGGGGGACGCCAAGAAGGTCCAGTTTCTCCTCCCCGGCGAAGGGCGCACGGACTACGCGCACTACTCTGCGCTGCTGAGGACAACCAACTGGAGCGGCCCCGTCGTCGTGGAAGTCAGCGCGATGGTGTTCAACAAGCCCGGTTACAACCCCGTGGCCGCCGCCAAGAAATGCTTCGCAGCGCTGGCTCAGAAATTTGCGTTGCCCTGAATCGCCAACCTGGAATTTTGAAATCTCACCTTCAGCCAGCTTCGATAGGACGCATTGATACCCAGGTCGCGTCGAGTCGCCAGAGTTGGATTTTCGCTATTAGCTGATCGCAATCGAATTGCAGTAGTATGCGAGCGATTGTTACTTATGCTACAAACTCAAAGCCGAAAGTGCGAGCGACTGCTTGGTTGGTGACGGTTCCCTTGTGAATATTGAGTGAGTCTCTCAGTGACTTGGAGTTCACAATGCAATTATCAACGCCGTTCTCAGCTAGTTGAACTATCCATGGCAATGTGACGTTGCATAGTGCGAAGGTACTTGTTCGCCCAACTGCACCGGGCATGTTGGTAACACAATAGTGGACCACGTCATCGACGACATAGGTTGGCTCGCGATGGGTCGTAGGGCGGCTCGTTTCCACGCAACCACCTTGATCGATTGCAACGTCGATGATCACACTTCCAGGCTTCATCAATTTCAGGTCGTCCTTTCGCACCAGGTAAGGAGCTTTCGCCCCTGGGATAAGAATCGAGCCAATGACTAAATCGGCGCGGCGAAGTTGCTCACGAATGGTGTGTCGGTCGCTGAATAGCGCATTTACATTAGGAGGCATGACGTCATCTAAATAGCGAAGTCGATCTAAGTTGATATCTAGAATAGCGACGTCCGCTTGAAAACCTGCCGCGATACGAGCCGCATTGGCACCGACAACGCCGCCGCCCAAAATGGTGATGTGAGCTGGAGCGACTCCCGGTACTCCGCCGAGTAAGATTCCTCGTCCCATTTGAGGTTTCTCCAGATATTTGGCACCTTCCTGAATACTCATGCGACCTGCCACTTCGCTCATCGGCGTTAGCAACGGCAAACGCCCTTGAGTATCCCGCAACGTTTCATAAGCCAAGCAACTCGCACCGGACTGCAACATGGCTTCCGTCAGTTTTTGGTCCGCCGCAAAATGAAAATACGTAAAGAGAGCCTGCCCACGGCGGATAAACGGCCACTCCGATGGCAATGGCTCCTTCACTTTGACGATCAAATCAGCGCGACTGAAAATGTCCTCGCCCGACGAACACATTTCCGCTCCTGCCTCCAGATAATTGTGGTCGGCCAATCCCGAACCGATACCGGCGTTAGACTGCACCAATACCTTGTGACCGCGTGTTACCAATTCCTCGACGCCTACCGGTAGAATCGCCACGCGGTATTCGTCTTCCTTGACCTCCTTCGGAATTCCAACAATCATCGAGGTTCGCTCCGCTAGTGAAAATAGTAAATGGTGTAAGAAATAGTTGCTCGGCAAATCAGTCGAACGCCCGCAGTGTAGCGAACCAGCCATAATTTTGCTATGAAAGGCAAGTCCGCTATTCAAGATTAAAGTTGGTTCTGTCGAGTACCGTCGAAGTTACCCGCTTGAGCTAGTTACCCGCTTGAGCTTTGGGGTAGGCCTACATTGAGCTTACGAACGGCGTGTTTTGAAATCGTCCTAAACTGTGAAAAAGATCGACGCATGGCCATCCGTCTTCTGTTTAAGATACAATCCAACATCCGCGACATACTTCCAATCCTTT
>JAYVBW010000810.1:0-2605 GCA_043750255.1 Pirellula sp. | reverse complement strand
AACGAAACGAAGCCGACGTCGAAGTTGGTTTACCAATATCCATCGACACGCTTTTGGATCTACGCGGCTTGGAGTAGCATCGCGGTTTTGTCGGTGGTTTGGATTACGTTGTTGGTTAACTTCATCAATAGTTAATCGGTTTTAGTGTCCGCTCTTTTTAGCGTCTTTCGAAGCCGGTTTCTTTGCCTCGCCATGTCCGCTAGCTGCGGGCTTTTTTGCGACAGAGGCGTGACTGTTTGACTGCTTTGCAGTAACGGCATGAGCATTCGCTTTGGTTGGCGTAGGCGATGCACGGGCTTTCGACATAGGCTCAGCTTCTCCATCCATTGCTGCATCGCCGGGAGCGGGCTCGTGGTCGGCATCTGTTAAGTTTTCTGAATCGGAATGTTCTTTTGATGGATCTCGCAGGCTAGCTACCAGTCGTCTGGGTGTATGCGAGATGCCTTGTGAAACGAATTCCAACCTAGCATTTTCATTGGATTCTCGAACCTCAGTAACCACTAAATCGTCGATCGACGAGTCGCCAATGGTTTGAACGAGGACTTCCAAAAGTTGAGACTTAAGATCCGCTAAATAGGGATCGATCAATACCTTACTGTCCAATTGCCTCAAGTATTCCTCGAGTGACTGGCGTATTTGGGCTTTATTGAGATCGATGAGTTGCCGGCTCTTCATGCGATGATTCAGTGGCACAATCGCATGGAGTCGCATTTGAAGAGGTGCTTTATTGCCTATTTGAAATGCCAAATACTGTCCCAAATCGACTTCGCATGAAGCATCGATTTTGGCCAATGAGGCTTGATGGCGGATTACGCCAACGATACTTGCGTGCAGTCCAACTAAGACTATTACGAGCAAGCCGATCCAATATTTTCGAATTGTTTCAAGCATGGCCAAACCATACACTTAGGACGTTGCGGATCTCGCTTTGGGTACAATCCGCAAAGCTTACGGGAATAGAGACGTTCGCTCGGCAACCCTAGGTCACACTTTTCTCCGCGCGTCTAGCTGACAACTCAAATTGGGATTTTTTTCGATGGCCACAATCCTTTTCGAACAACCCTGGCTTATCAGTACGATTGGAGTGGTTTTAACGGTTCTGACCTTTTATGGCTGGGTTCAAACTGGAAATTCTATCGCACTCAAGACAGCCATAGGTTTCGCGATCGGTTCGATTTTGCTTGTTCTTCTTAACCATTGGGTAATCACGGACACGGAAAAAATTCGAACTTGGCTTGTGGATGCGGCGGGCGAATTGCAAAGCAATGAATACGATAAGGTGTTGAAAAGGATTTCGCCGGATCACACCGAGCGAGTTGAGAGCATAGCGGCCAGAATGAAAACGGTTAAATTTTCGGTAGCAAAAGTAACCATGATCCATAGTATCAAAATTGAGTACAAAGGAACCACACCAACCGCCGATGTCCGAATGAATGCTTTTGTTCAAGCGGAAAGCAATGGCATGTCTGGGAAAGTGCCCCGTTGGGTTCGTCTAACTCTTGAGAAGCGGAATACGGAATGGCTGATTACCGATTTCGAAGATCGAGACCCCCAACATGAGTTCATGAAATCGAGTTCGAGTTCGAATTCGATCTCAGAGGCTTTCGAACCTAGCCGCTAGAGTCATTAGATGTATTTCCGATTTCGGGCTCTTCGGCGCATGTATCCAGTTCTGATTCTGAGATCTCCAGATCCTGTAAGACGATTTGATTCGAAGGAAGCGACAGGACCAATTGCATACGATTTTTGGGTGCTTGAGGAGCTAGGAACCTCGCAGCGATTACGGTGATGTTGTCCGTTCCACCACCTTGTTTTGCAAGTGTAACCAATTCTTCGCAGGCGCTTCGAGCGTCATTTGCATCTAGGAGTGCTTTAAGTATTTGAAAATTGGATACGTGTTTGTTCAGGCCATCGCTACACAGCAGAATTGAATCGCCTAGTTGCAAATCAAATTTATAGAGTTCGGGAAAGACGCTGGCTGCTCCCGCCCCCAAGGCGTTCACTAACACATTGGACCAATGCGACCGTTCCAGTTCTTCAGGAGCGAGATGGCCTCTCTGTATCATTTCATTTGCAACGGTGTGATCCCGAGTTACCAATTTTAGTTCGCTATTCCGCAAAAGGTAACAACGAGTATCGCCAGCATGCACAATAAAAATACGCGGCCAGGCTACATAGGCTAGCGTCAACGTTGTGCCCATACCCTTGAAATCGTCGTTTGTCTTCGATCGTTCCTCGATAGCTCGATGAGCATTTGCAAGCATGCTCTTAAGATCCTCGCCAAATGAATCCTCGTTGGAGGGCTCCATTTGCAGTGATCCGCCCGTGCTGTTTACAATCGCATTGGCACAGTACTGAACTACAAATTTGCTGGCTTCACTACCGCTGCGATGTCCCCCCATTCCGTCGGCGACCACAAACAAGTAGCCCAAAGATCCACCGTCGAGCCGTGCCCCATGTTCGTATTCCATGGATCCAGATCGAATGGTCATGCTGCGAGTTAGTTCAGCGACCAGGAAATGATCTTGGTTGTCGGCCCGCAATTTACCCGTGTCCGAAATTCCGGCTGACTGAACTTCAATTAAATTCATGGTACATCACGTAG
>JAYVBW010000809.1:0-1836 GCA_043750255.1 Pirellula sp. | reverse complement strand
ATTGTCAAAACAGCAATCCCAACGGTCGCCCAATTAACTCTACCACCCGCCGTCATATCGCTCCAAAATCGCACCAAAAAATGCTCGTGTGCTCCTCCGTTGCCCTTGAGCCCAAAAACATTTTTGAGCTGGTCCAATAACAACAGGACCGAGGCACCGAGCGTGAAGCCAACAATGACAGCGTGTGAAACAAATCGGGACAGATCGCCAAACCGAAGCAATGCAATCGTCGTTTGAATCAGTCCGATAAAAAACGCCATCATGATCGCTGCGGATACACGTTGGCTTTCCGGCACGATCGAAAGCGCGCTGAGCATGGCAATGGAAATTGCATTGGTTGGGCCGTTGATTAACTGCTTTGAAGAGTCTAACAATGCTCCAACTGCAGTCATGATGATCGCAGTGTAAAGCCCCATTTCAACGGGCATTCCAAAGATACTGGCATAGGCCATGGCTTGAGGAACGGCCACGGCTGCGACCGTCAAGCCTGCAAACATATCCCTCTTGAAATGCCCCAGGCTATAAGTACGCAACGAATCAATCGCAGGGATATATCGGTAAATCGCGCTCGCGAACGGAGAAGGCATACAAAAGAGTATCTGGTAAACGGTCTTGGGCAAATGCAGTTTCAAATTGCATCAAAAGCTCTATCATCGGTTCGTATTGTAGTCACTTCAGAGCGAAACGGTTCCGTTGGACTTCGCGGCTCCAAAATGCGCCCTCAAATCGATTTGGTTGTCTAAGAATTGAATGTGGGAATGTCGGAGAGGGGGTGAATCTTCCTCCAACAGGCTGTCCAACAGGCAGATAGACTTTGGGAGCATTGAAATAACGGGCTGACCCACTTTTCTGCTTTTCGAGAATGAAAGGCGGTCTCTTTGGCACGGTATTTGTACTTGAAAGTTTCCGCACGCGTGAGAGGCAAGATTTATGCAGTCATGTTCGCGTCGCTGGCTGCAGGTGCGAAAATCTTTTTGTTGAGGGGATGTGAATACTATGACTACGAAATGGATCCGAAACATCAGTTTGGGTGCGATTGCAACCGTCGCTTGCTTCGCAGGTGCTAACTCCGCATGGGCAGACCACTACTACCACGGGAACAATCAAGGTTGCTCGCCGAATGTTGGGTATTCGAATTACGGATACCGTCCCGTCGTGATACTGCCGTACTATGGTACCAACTACGGAGTCGGTGGTTTTTCGACAAACTATAATGGGTACTCAAGCAACTATGGTGGATACAACAACTTCTATGGAGGATACAACAATTTCCGCGGCGGTTATGGAGTTGGTGGTTATCCGATAGGCAGTTCCTACGGTGGAGGAGCATTTCCAAGTGGTGGGTCGTATGGAGGCGGAGCATTTCCAAGTGGTGGTTCCTACGGTGGAGGAGCGTTCCCACGCGGTGGATCTTATGGCGGGGGTGGTTTTTCCCTTAACACGGGACGCTAGTTTCGTGAGCCAAAGATCGATGTGGTCCCAGTGGCTGTGGTCCCGCGACTCCGCTCGCGGGACAGGATTTCACTCGAATCCTATTTCGATCGTAGGCACGCCTCTTTTAATAACTTAAGTACATGTTTGTCAGCGGACGGAGTTGGTGTCCCGCTACTTGGAAAACAGTTCGACAAACGTTCGAACCAGCGTTCCAGTTCCGCCTGCATCGCACCAAGGTTTTGCGCTGTCCAGAAACGCTGGGCCAGCGATGTCAATGTGGGTCCAAGGGACTTCATCAACAAACTCTTCTAAAAACTTGGCGGCCGTTATGGCACCGCCGTATCGACCCTCGCCTACGTTTTTGATATCGGCTATCTTGCCTGCAATTTGTTCAGCAAAGAA
>JAYVBW010000808.1:0-7239 GCA_043750255.1 Pirellula sp. | reverse complement strand
TTGGACGAAAAGACCAAGCAAGAGATCAAGGATTTGATTGCACGTTCGAATGGTGAGATGCTGCGAATGGACAATCCGACAACAACGATGGAAGAGCTGTTCCTAGACATTGTTCGCGAAAGCGATCAGCGTCCAGGTCGTCGCGGCAGCGGTGCTTAGCATAATGATAGGCTCCCTCCCATACATTCGGAAAACCGCGGTCGTTGAAAGGCAAATTTAAGCAAACATGCGTTTATCACCAGATCAATTTTGGACTTACTTTGAGTGGCTGTTTAATCAACACGCTCTGATTCAAGGCTTTTTATTAGTATTAGTACTCGCTTTCATTGGATTCGTGGTTGGATTCGTAGTAGCGTTGCTTAAACACGGCCCGACCGAAGGATTCTTACAGGTTTCGAAGCTCATTCGAGAGCTCTTTGTTGTCGACATACCCGCGACATCCGCACGCCGTGTAGGAGCAATTGCTCGATTGGCGATCAAGGAAGCGATTCGTAAGAAAGTATTGGTCGTCGTAGCGGTATTTGTCGTTGCGATCATGTTTGCTGGCTGGTATTTGGATCCGCAAGCTCAATACCCGGCTAGGCTCTACATTTCGTTTGTGCTGACGACCACAAACTACATGGTGATTTTGCTGGGGTTGTTTTTAAGTTGCTTCAGTTTCCCTAGCGATATCAAAAGCAAAATCATTTATACGATCGTGACCAAGCCGGTCCGTCCGACAGAGATTTTCTTGGGACGAGTGTTTGGTTTCACGGCCGTTGGGACCCTGATTCTTTTGTTGCTCGGAACGATGAGTTATTTGTTTGTCGTTCGTGGGGTGGATCACAAGCACGAAGCTATGGAGATTTCGGCGGATGGTAATTCAGGGGTCACGACGCTCCAGCAGTTTCACACGCACACGTTTACCTTGGACGATTCGGGTGAGGGAAAAACGAACGAAACGAAAGGACATAGCCACGTCGTTTTCAAAGTTGGCGACAAGATTGTAGTTGGCCCGCCAACTGGCGACCTTGAGGCTCGAGTTCCGAAATACGGTTATTCGTTGCGGTTTACCGGTCGAGACGGCGAGGAAAACACAGGTCTGAACGTCGGTTACATGTCGGAGTATCAGAAGTACATCGAGGGAGACTCGCTTTCGAGCGCGATTTGGACTTTCAAAGGTCTCGATGCATCGAGCTTTGGAAGTGAACTGAACTACGACATGACTATTTCTGCGTTCCGCACCTACAAGGGCGATATCGTAACGCCGGTTGGCGGGGAAGTAATATTCCGGAGCATAGACGGTTCCGTGGAAAGCGAACGGTATCCATTCAAAGTGAAAGAATTCCAAATTGACCAACGTTCGATTTCGATCAAGGGAATGAAAGGCTTTCGACTAGGAGAGCCAGCCGACTTGGACTTCTTTAAAGACATAGCACCGGACGGAAATTTCGAAGTGATGATTCGTTGTAAAGACAAGAGCCAATACCTTGGGATGGCAAAAGCCGATTTGTATTTCCGTGCCAACACTTTGCCTTTCTGGTGGAACTTCATCAAGGGCTACATCAGCATCTGGCTGCAGATGGTGATTGTCATTTGCTTTGGCGTTATGTTTTCGACGTTCCTGTCGGGACCGGTGGCCATTATCGCAACGATATCCATTATTGTCTTAGGTTTCTTTGGTTTCTTTGTTGATGACATCGTAAAGGGGACAAACCAAGGTGGCGGGCCGATCGAATCGTTGATTCGATTACCGATTCAAAGCGGCTCAGGTACGGAACTTGATCTGGGCAACAAGGCACTTGAAACGTCGATACGAATAGTCGACAAATCGATTCTCATTTGCGTGCAGACACTTTCAAGAGCGATACCGAATTTTATTCAACTTGGTACAGCGGACTTTGTTGCTTATGGAGTCAACTTGTTCGGAGGGTTACTATCCCGCCACTTGACCATTTGTGTTGGGTATTTCCTGATGACCGGAACTATTAGTTACTTCTTCTTAAAGACACGCGAGATGGCAGCATGAACAAGAACAGTCTGTTTCGAAAGATTGCTTACATTGCTGCAATTGTGCTTTTGCTTGGGCCATTGTTTGCGTTGGGTAGACCGAGCAACGGTATGATCGGACAGCTCCGTACGAAGTACAAGATGGGCCAGGCCAATCTTGGCAAGTTGGATCCTACCAGCGAAAGCATGCGATTGGCAACGCTTGGAATGAAAGGGATTGCGTCAACCATCCTTTGGTTGAGGGCTGACTATTACAAAGAGGAAAAGTATTTCGATCGTTTCTCTGCGACGTTGAATCAAATCTCATTGTTGCAACCTCACTTTATCAGCGTATGGCAGCACCAGGCCCACAACCTGAGTTACAACGTGGCGCCCGAGTTCGAGGACTATCGACAACGCTATGAATGGATCAAAAAGGGTGTCGACTATCTCATTCGAGGTACCAAATATAACGATAGAAAACCGATCCTTCAGTATGACTTGGGCCATTACCTCGGAAACAAATTGGGCAAGGCTGATGAGCATGATCAATATCGTGTTCTGTACAAAAAAGATTCGGAATTTCACAAGTACTTTAGAGAGCAGGGCTTGATTGGAATTGATACCAGCGCCTTGGGATACGATCAAAAGCCAGACAACTGGCTGACCGGTAAGTTGTGGTTTGAACAAGCTGTTGCGTTATACGAAGCAGGCGCGGCGATTAAGAAGTCGCCACACTTGCTTTTATCGTATGGCCCGTTATGGCACATGTACTATGGGGAAGCGATCGAATCCGAAGGCATCCTCGATTCCAGTGCGCGTTTCGCATGGAAACAAGCTGGAATCGAATGGGCTGATTTTGGCACGAAATCGCTTTATCAATTTCGTCAAAGCGCCGATTTGACGTTATTGAGCAGAGCGCCTGCAATGGCCGAGATTGAGACCTTGCAAAAACAGTTTGAAGAGAAATCAAAAGATGCTAAGGCCAAAGCAGAGCAGTTTTTGAGGAAAGGAGTTCCATCCGAGATGCTTAAAATTCTCGATAAGCCGGAAAGCGAACTCTCGCAGCAAGAATTTGAAACCAGATTTGACATTTTGAGGCGACTGACCCCGAATGAACAACAAATTGCTGCACAGATGCCTGCCAAATTGCAATTGGAGGGCGTTGAACTCGCACGCAAGATTGCTTTTGCGAAAGACTTCCTCCGTGAAGTCGAGTCCTACCGGGGCCAGGTCAATTATGAGTACTGGGAATTGAGAGCAAAGGCCGAACAGCGCGAGGATATGGTCGAAGCTCGCCGACTAATGTTCGAAGCAGATCAGTTACTCAACGTGGCGGACGTAAAGGGAGCGTTGAAATCGTATGAGCGGGCGTGGACTCGCTGGGCACAGGTTTTCAGCCTCTATCCATCGATGATTTCAGAAGAAGTGGGTGATGACGTCGTTAAGTCGCTTGGTCGATACAAACGACTTGCAGAAAACGACCTGGATGAGACTTTCGTCCTCCATGAATTTCTAGAATATCGCAAAGCAAAAGAGAGCGGTACGCTTGGCACGGATGTAGGTAAGAAACTCGACGAAATGAACGCCAGAGCCCAAGCTTTGCTAGCCACAGAAAACCGCAGTGAAGAAAAACCTAGAAATGATAACATCCCGCTGGCAACCATTCCGCCGGCAACCATTCCGCCCAAGAACAATCCAGAGACGCCAAAAATCGAATCACCTGCCAAAAGCACTGAACCTATAGCGGTAAAAGGGGGCGATCCAGCCAAGGCGGACGAACCAGCCAAGGCGGACGAATTGAAATCAGTCGTAATTACGAAGGAAGAATTGCTGGTCTTGCCTCCGACTTTGGAAAATCCAGATTCTCAAGAATGAACAAGTCGGATAAATTGTTGTAGATGGGAATCTACGACAGAAATTATTACCGCGAAGAAAACGAACTGGATCTTCGCCCCAGTTGGGACCAACGGTCTGCGGTAAGTACGTTGATCATTATCAACGTCGCGGTGTTTGTTGCCAACATGATACTTAGCAAGAGTTTCGATGTCGGATACCAGGGCGTGGTAAACGAATTGCTAATGCTGTCAGACAACGATCTTGGGCACCCTTTGTTGTGGTGGCGTACACTGACTTACGGTTTTTGTCATGACGCACTCTCTATCTGGCATTTGCTCTTCAATATGATGGGCCTCTACTTTCTTGGTCGGTCTGTAGAGGACCGTTACGGCAAGACAGAGTTCTATTGGATCTATTTGTTTACTATTGTGATTTGCGGCGTGGTTTGGCTTTTCAAGCAGCAGTTCTCAGCAACTGACAACCGTGCGGTCCTTTTGGGTGCGTCTGGAGCTGTGTTGTGCATTGAGATGCTGTTCGTTTTTAACTTTCCCACATCCCGTGTTTATCTACTTGTGTTCCCGGTCCCCGCTTGGGTCTTGGGGATACTCCTTGTCTTAATGAATTTCTCATCCAATCCGTCAACCGGTATCGCGACCGACGTTCACCTCACTGGGATCTTATGCGCCGCAGCGTATTTTTTTCTTGGTCTCAACTTTCGGTTCTTGGGCGATTTAAAGGGTTCGTGGCGAAGGTGGTTGCGCCGTCATTCTGGGCCGAAACTCAAAATTCATAACGAATCGGCATCGACAGTCGCGAACGATGCCGAAGAAGCGGATAGGATCTTGGCAAAGATTCATGAAAACGGACAGGATTCGTTGTCATCCAAAGAAAGAAAGTTTCTTGAAAAATATTCGAGATCCGTTCGGGCTAAGAAACTGGACATATGACCCGTCACAATTCACTTACTCAAACACATCACCTCTATTTGAAATATGCCAATCGCAAACAAAATTTTTGAAACCGCTCGCAACGAGATAGCCGGTATTCCTATTAGTGAAATAGTGAGCAAGTTTGGGACGCCAGTATATGTTTATGACATGTCCATTATCGAAGAACGGGTTCGTGACTTATCTGCTTTCGATGTCGTTCGATACGCTCAAAAAGCATGCTCCAATATCGGCATCTTGAATCGATTGAAGGGGCTAGGCGTCGTGGTGGACGCGGTGAGCGTTGGCGAAGTTAAGCGTGCACTCGCTGCGGGCTTTGACCCGCATGGAATCGTATTTACGGCGGACGTGTTTGATCGCGAAGCGCTGGAGTTAGTCAAAGAACTCGGACTCCATGTCAACTGCGGTTCGCCCGACATGATCGAACAATTGGGTAGTGCCGTACCGGGCGCTAGCGTTACGCTTCGCATCAACCCAGGATTCGGGCATGGGCACAGCCAAAAGACCAATACAGGTGGCCCGCAATCCAAACATGGGATCTGGCATGAAGATGTCGTTGACTGTCTACGCAAGGCTGACTTGTACAACGTCGCCGTTACCGGGTTGCACATGCACATTGGCTCAGGCACCGATCTGGAACACCTGTCACAGGTCTGCATCGCACTTGAAACCATTGCATTAACAGTTGGTCGTACACTGACAACCATCAGCGCTGGTGGCGGGCTTCCTGTCCCATACCGCGCAGGACAAACCTACGTGGACTTAGACCAGTATTTCTCGCTTTGGGATGCGACCCGTAAACGGCTCGAGACTGCTTTTGGACATTCACTTAGTCTGGAAATCGAACCTGGTCGATATTTGGTGGCCGAAAGCGGATTCTTGATCGCAGAAATTCGAGCGGTCAAAGAAATGGGCGAAAATATTTTTTATCTTCTAGATGCTGGCTTCAACGATTTAGCTAGGCCAATTCTCTACGGTGCATACCACCCCATTTCTGTTTTTCATCGAGACGGACACGTTTCGAAGAAAATGGTCGACGTGGTTGTCGGGGGACCGTTGTGCGAATCTGGCGACATCTTCACTCAAGAGGAGGGGGGGTTTGTCGCCAAACGTTCACTTCCAGCCGCTTCTGTTGGCGATTTCCTGATTTTGGAGGTTGCCGGCGCCTATGGTTTTGTAATGGCCAGCAATTACAACGGTCGGTACCGCGTCCCGGAGGTTTTGCTCGAAAATGGCAAGATGCACTGCATTCGGACAAGAGAAACCTTTGAAGACCTTGTACGCGGAGAAGTGATTCCGCCTAAATAGCACGCATCGCATTCATTCCACCCGAAAACTTGACGCGCCGTTATAATGGCGCTACACAACTCTCCTACGAATCACGATCAGTGATCAACTCCCACCTTTTTATTAGGACCACTTACATGTCGATTTATCGAAAAACTCTTTTGGCAGGCATTGCAACAATGGCAATCGTTTCCGGCTATGCGGAGAATCCGCTTTCAAAATCGTCTTCCGCCCTCGCGGCTGATTCGACCAAAACTGACGTACCCAAGGTACTTTCGTTTCAAGCCAAAACACTTGACGGCGAGACTGTCGACTTGAGCAAGTACGCAGGCAAGGTCGTCATGTTTGTCAACGTCGCCAGCAAATGCGGTTACACACCTCAGTATGCAGCGCTGCAAAAACTGCATGAGACTTATAACAGCAAGGGACTGGTGATCATCGGCGTACCTTGTAACCAATTTGGCGGGCAAGAATCGGGCACAAACAAAGAAATTCGAGAATTCTGCACAAGTAACTACAAGGTTTCCTTCGACATTCTCGAGAAAGTCAACGTAAAGGATGCGGGTAGTGAGAAGGCTTGCGAACTATATGCTTACTTGTCAGAGCAAGACGCAAAACCTGCAGGTAAGGGACCGGTCGGTTGGAACTTCGAAAAGTTCGTAGTCGATCGCAAGGGAAACGTCGTAGCCCGGTTCAAAAGCAACGTGAAGCCGGACACGAAGGAGTTGATGGCTGTCATTGAAAAAGCCTTAGCCGAGTAATTCCAATCGCGTGTTGCCTCATCGATAGGCGCTACCGAAATCGGCTCGATGGAAAAGCGTGCCAAAACTACATTGCGTGGAGCAAAGAAACTTTCTTCTTTAGGTGCCATTTAGCGGCTAATAAGGAAACGTATCTACTTCCTATCGAAACAGCCACGTAGTCGCCTCTCAATGCGCTGTAAAAGATCAGGAAATTGCTTTTCCTTTTTTGCCCGTACCGAATTTCGGTAACCTTTCGGTTGAGGCAACCGCAATCGTTCGGTAACGCTTTCAATGAGTCAATGCGCGGAGGAACGGCTCTTTCCTAACGGCAAGCGAGCCAAGGTCTCCGTGCGTACGCTTTGGCGTTGGTATCACAGAATGCGTGAAGGTGGATTCCAAGGGATCATCAAACAAAAGCGTTCTGATCGCGGAACGCCCCGGCGATCCATCCAAGC
>JAYVBW010000807.1:0-5763 GCA_043750255.1 Pirellula sp. | reverse complement strand
GGCACGAACTCGGCCGTTTCAAGCAGGATATCGACGGTGCCCTGAGAAACTTCGCTCTCGACACCACCCATTACACCACCTAAGGCAACGGCTCGCTGAGCGTCCGCAATGACGACCATTTGTGGGTCGAGTTGATACGTACGATGATCGATGGCAATGAAAACCTCTTTTTCGTATGCGGGGCGAATAATGATACGTCCCCCGCGAATATTGGCAAAATCAAACGCATGTAAAGGCTGTCCGCACTCGAACATGACGTAATTAGTGGCATCCACTACATTGTTGATCGGCTTGACTCCAATTGCCAACAGTCGCTTCTGCAGCCAGAGAGGGCTTGGTCCAATTTTAACTCCGCGAATCAAACGACCAATGTAGCGAGGGCACGATTCCTCGAATTGATTCTCGATAACCAGCGATTTCGATGCGGGTTCATCTAGGGTCATCAGTTGAGGGGAAGGAAACCGCAGTTCACATTGCAAAAGAACCGACGCTTCTCGGGCAATACCGATGTGGCCTAGGCAGTCGCCGCGATTACTTGTGATCTCAAGATCGATTACCGCCACCCCATCTACCATGACGGTGCTCTCATGATTCAGGCCAGTTAGTGCCCAGCGTGTGGCCATTTCTTCATGGCCGATGCCGATGTCAACGTAGTCCGACAACCATTCCCAAGAGACTAACATGCACTTTACTCACTATCGTTGTTTTTTGCCTAAGATGCAAATTGACGGAGGAAACGGACGTCGCTCCGATACAAATCACGGATATCCACGATGCCAAATCGCCTCATGCACAATCGTTCCACCCCAAGGCCGAATGCAAATCCGCTCCACTTTTCGGCATCGATCCCCAAGGCTTGAAAAACATTCGGATCCACCATCCCAGCGCCACCAAACTCAATCCAATTATCATTCCACCAATAATCAACTTCGACGCTCGGCTCGGTGAAAGGAAAGAACGAGGGGCGGAATCGAACTCGAACATCGCTACCTAGATAGCTCGTTGCAAATAGCCTCAATACGCTTTTCAGTTGAGCCATCGTCACGCATTTGTCGACCCAAAGCCCCTCCATTTGATGGAACATCGGGAAATGTGTTGCATCCGGAGCGTCAGGGCGATAAACCCGTCCCTGGGAAATGATTCGCAATGGTAATGGCTGCGTCTCCATGACGCGAATTTGCACGGTGCTCGTCTGGCTTCGCAACAGCATCGCATCGCGGTCCGTGGGATTGCGCATCTGTTTACTGGCAGTCGCCAAGTAAAAATTATCCAGTGGGTCGCGAGCGGGATGATCCTCTGGAATATTGAGCGCCATGAAGTTATGCCATGTGTCCTCGATCTCGGGGCCTTCCGTAATACTGAAGCCCAATCGGCCCATGATGTCGTTGAGATGCTCAATGGTTTGCGTGATTGGGTGGAGTTGACCAAGTATTGGTCGAATACCAGGCAGCGTTGGATCAATGCAATACTCGTTGGACCTTTTCTGCGAACTAGCGTTACCAAGCCGCTTAGAAGCGGAGTCGAGAGCAGACTGGAGAGCATCCCGTACTTCGTTGAAACGTTTGCCTGCTGCGGGCCGATGTTCCGTCTCGATTGCACCCATCAATTTTTGAACTGCTTTGATCGCACCGTTCTTTGCGCCAACAAATTTGACTCGTAAAGCCTCTAGTTCTTCGGACGATGCAACTGCATCAAGCGATAGTTTGGCTTCATCAAGAAGACCGTCGAGCGAATCGACAAAATTTTGAAGGGACATTGTAGTGCATCATCCAATCTAACAATTGGGGTCAAACTGGGCCGCAATCGCTAGCCCGGATTTTTCATTAGCCGCAGGGCGCTAGCCCACGGTTGACATTGCGACCATAACCGGCGGCTAGCGCTCTTCGGCTGATCAATAAATACCGTGTGAATAATCCGGGCTGGCCGCGACACCAAGAATTGCGACTATTAACGCGGCTAGCGCCTGCGGCTCAACCCAACACCTAAGGCTGGATAATGCACTAATAAGTCGCAGGCTCGAAAATCGCAGGACAGGCCGCTAGCCTGCCCGAGCTTTATTACGACAGGCTGGCAGCCTATGCTAGTGAGTTAAGCGGCGACTTTTGCTGCCAGTGCCACTTTAACTGCTGCAACGACGACGCCGAAGCCTGCTGCATCGTTCACTGCCATCTCGGCAAGTTGCTTTCGGTCGACTTCGATCTTGGCTAACAACAAACCGTGAATAAATTCGCTGTACCGGAGGCCATGCATGCGCGCGGCCGCATTGACACGGATAATCCAAAGGCGACGGAAATCACGACGCTTGCGGCGACGATCACGATAAGCGAACCGTCCAGCTCGAACCAGATTTTCCTTGGCGGTGCGATACAGTCGACGGCGTCCGCCAACATAACCCTCGGCTCGTTGAAATAGTCTTCGTTTGGCCTGCCTACGGGCTGAGCCTTTTCTTGTTCTCATAAATACGCAATCTTGGTTGCAAAGGGCGTCTCAGGTCACCACGAAGGGCTGCAATATCTCAGCAGCAACGGCCCGTAAAAGTAGGACTTCGTGACAGTTATTACCCAAACGCCTGGTGAAAAAATGGGCCAAGTGTCTTGTTGGATCTAGTAGCTATATCCACGCAATGCGTCTTGAACAGCTCGCTGGAAATTCGGCTCCAGAACTTTTGTGCCACGCAATTGGCGAATTTTTTTAGCCGATTTGCTAATGGCCAAATGGCTAGTGCCAGCCTTGCGGTGCTTAACCTTGCCGCTCGCGGTGAGTCGGAATCGCTTCTTCGTGGACTTATGCGTCTTTAATTTGGACATTTGAGCACTAAGGCATTCTAAAAAGTCGGTGTATAAGCATCGGTAATGGCGACTTCGATTGTCGTCACTGTCGGTACGGTTCCGAGATATTGGGGGGGTGCAAGTTTAACGATCGCGACGGATTCGTCCAAGGCTAAATCGGATGTTAATTTACCAAATCCTAAGCTTTCCTGATCTAGATTTTAATCGCAAATTTCCCTAAAAGCGACTGCATGCAGGAATTCTCTATCCAACGAAGTTCGCGGAAGTGCCACAAGGCGGACCGCCCGTTTGAAGCTGGCGAGCGGTACTATTCAGTCGTGCTTCAGCGGGGCAGCGAACTAGTTCGGCAAGATTTCAGCATAGAACATTGGAAAGGACTTCCTGAGAAAGCGGTCGGTTGGTGGGTTAATCAAATGCCCGCCAAGCAATCCGGCAAACTGACGCTGGCACCGACGCTCGTTCTCCTGGACGCACTCGAAAAACTATGTGAACAGCCGGACAACGGCGATCTGGCGTACTTGTTGGCTGTACTTTTGATACGACGACGTTTATTGACGGAGCATGCCAGCGAGCAATCCGAAGGAGAACCGAGCTACATGCAACTAACTCATTCCTCCAATGGACGTGAGTTTCTAGTTCCCGTAAATATGCCAAATCCCGACCGCACAGAAACCTTGCACCAGAAATTGATCGATTTGCTTTACTGTGAAACATGAACGGCAGAATATCACTTCCTGCGTGGAAGAACCCAAAACATCCAAAGCATCCAAAGCATTGCAGTGCTTGGCAATCGTTCTTTTGACGTTTGTAGCGGGCGGTGCAACATGTATGCCCAGGCGTTCAATACCTGAATTTCAGCCAACTCCCTTGTTCAAGACTCCGCCGACCCTGGACCAACTGTCTGAAGCCATCAATCGATCTCGCAACGTTCAATCGCTCCAGTCCAACTCGGTTACGGTGAATGTTAACAACGAGCGAACCATCAATACCAACGTGACTTGGGCTCGCGAAAAACGCTTTCGAATGACGGCGAGTGTCGCAGGGATTGCAGGTGTCGACATCGGCAGCAATGACGAGGCGTTTTGGATGGCAATCCGTGGAGGTTTGACCAAAGACATGTACTATGCCAAACACATCGAATTTGAATCCCAGGTCGATCGTCCAGTTCTGCCGGTGTCCCCTATCTGGCTAATTCAAGCGATGGGGATTTGTGACCTTGACCTCAATCGACTTGTTCAGCAGCCCGTGACGCGAGCGGATGGACTGGTCGAACTTACGACGGTAGAACCGAGTCCCGTCGGAAACTACACTCGCACATTAGTGGTCGATCCAAAATATGGATTTAGCCGTCAAGTGTTCTTGCGTGACCCCACAGGTCGGCTGGTGGCCAACGCACAGCAATCCAAACACGAATACTACTCATCCATTCAGTCGTCTTTGCCCCACCAAGTCAAAGTTCAGTTGATTCCCTCTGGCAGTTCCCTTTTAGAACTCGATATTTCCATTGCTTCCTACGTCGTTAACAGCTTAGCGTCGGACAACATGACGCAATTTACGATGCCCAACATGAATGGTTATTCAATCCAAAATTTAGGCCAAGTGGGACCGCAAGCGAATGTGCCGCAACATGTGGCGCCGCCTCAATCCAATTACCCTCAAGTTTCCTATCGAGGTGTCCCTTGGGATGGCGTGTACCGTTGATTTCGACGTCAACCATTCGCAAGAAACTTCTCGTTTCAATGGTTGTTTTAGGAATTGTTATCGCTGTTCTTGGATACAGCAGCTTTCGTGGCGTCTACGCTTATCGCGATCTGGCTACGACACTCAGTAGTCGCGCATCCGAGATGCCGCTCACAGCCGAACTAACTCGATCCATCGACGAGTTGCGAATCGGATTTCAGCACTTGGACATTAAAGAACCGATGGAGTTCTCCATGCTGCGAGAGTACAATTTTGAAGCACTCAATGGCCAGCAGCGATTTCGCGAAAAGTTGAACCGTGTGCGTGTGGCACTCGCACTTTACAAATCAAGGCTTGAACGCTCGGATATCGATGACCCGTTCCTCTCTGACCGGTCGGACGAGTTCGAGAAGTCCGCTGAACTGACCGACATACTGAATACCATTTCGCTCCGACAACAAGACCTCGTTGAGTCTGGCAGCATTTCGCATGCGTTTCAGCAATTGCAGGATCTCGAACGCCTGTCGAATCTTGCTCACTTACTCCCAACCTTGTTGACTGCTCGTATGGTAAGCTTTCGCGAAGAAGTTCGGTCCCGATATCGTACTTGGATAGCTCTTGCTTGGAGCAGTGCCACACTTGCCGCATTTCTCTTGATCGGACTGATTGCCTATGCTCGCATTGCAGTAATCAAGCCCTTTAAGGAACTCTTAGCTGGATCACGTCGCGTAGCCTCCGGCGACTTCGCACACCGCATTCACATCACTAGCAAAGATGAGTTGTCGGAACTCGCCGATGCAATCAACTTGGGCGCAGCAAGCTTTCTAAACATTCAACGCGATCTCAACGACCAAGTACGAGAGCGATCACAAGAGGTGATTCGCAACGAGCAATTGGCAAGCGTAGGATTTCTCGCAGCGGGAGTTGCACATGAAATCAATAATCCACTTGCTTCCATTGCGTGGAGTGCCGAAGCGCTCGAGTCCCGGCTACACCGAATATTACACCCTGTGGATATGCAAAATAAAGACAGGCAGGGCGAGCCGACACCTGGTTTCGACTTAGATACATTGCGAACGTATTTGCGTCGCATTCAAGACGAAGCTTTCCGATGCAAAGGAATCACCGAACGCTTGCTCGATTTTTCTCGATTAGGAACAGAACAACGCAAGCAATCAATCGACATGAATGAGATTGTGGGGGACGTCGTAGATATGGTACGACATCTTGGTCAATTCCGAACGCAGAAGATCGAATTTCAACCGCGACCGATGCCAATGATCGCTTGGGCTAG
>JAYVBW010000806.1:0-3313 GCA_043750255.1 Pirellula sp. | reverse complement strand
GAAAAAATGCTCAAGACACAACCGCAAATTGCGAAGACTCGTTTTTTTTCACGTGTGCATCCGATCACTTCAGCCGTGACACATAACGCCGCGAATATTGCAGAGGCCATCGATGCCAAGTTGGTCGTGGTTGCGAGTCGAACGGGTGGCACGGCATGGGTCAAAGCCAAACAACGAAACTACATTCCGACGCTTGGCGTTAGCGACTCCGATCATACGCTTCGTCGCATGTGTCTGTTTTGGGGCATCATGCCGCACAAAGTCAAGAATCTGGACAATCCCGAAGCGCTGTTTAATGAAGTGACACAATGGGCCGTCGAACGCGGCATGCTCGAGGCTGGCGATCGGGTCGTATACGTAACTGGAACGGGACTGATCAACAACACGCACAATCTGCTTGTCGTGCATGAAGTACCGAAAACGGTGTGACGAAATGACAAGGAACCATTAGCTGATCGTCGCATCTGAGGATTGCACACTATTTGCAGAGTTTGCCTTATCCGCACCGTTAGCCCAGCCGCCACAATCGGATGGATCGGACCAGGGATTTGTTAAACTAGCTACAGTTATTCGGATTGGAGCTTTTGCAACCGGCCTCGACCTCATATCCTTGATAATTAGTCCGTTCGTTTGCTAAATCCGACTTATGGAATGCAAGCAAACCTTTCGATTGTTGGGTGGCCTAGGGCCATTTAAGTCATTTTGTTCCTCGTTTCGCATTGATCACTAGCTATGGCTTCCGGACCATCGGATGAGAACGTAGAGAATACCAAACGCCATATCCGGACCTTGGTCAACGAGATTACGGAGCTTTCCAAATCCGAAGCGAAAGCCGCTGAGTATTATCCAGCGGTGCTGCAGCGAATTATTTCGGCGTTGGCTGCGTCTGGCGGTGCGGTTTGGCTGGTAGACGACGAGGGCAGTATGCGATTGGCCCATCAGATCCAGATGGATCCGAGTTTGATGCAGGCCAACAACCAAGAGGCAATGTTGCACGGTCGGCTCTTGACTCGCCTTTTTTCTCAGGGGCGAGCCGAATTGATTCCGCCCATGTCGGGATCTGGCGAGGAATCTGGAGAAGGCAACCCAACCAGGTTTCTATTGGTGACGGCCCCTTTGGTTTCCAACAAACAGCCGGTTGGTTTGCTGGAAGTCATGCAGCGTCCCGACTCGCCCGCCGAAGCGCAGCGAGGTTATCTGCGATTTCTTGAGCACATGACGAAGCTGATTGGGGAGTGGATTCAAGGAAACGCGCTCCAACAAGTATCCAACCGGCAAGAAATGTGGCAACAGTCGGACCAGTTCGCTCGTCTGGTTCACGATAATTTGGATCTCAAAGATACCGCTTATACCATCGTCAACGAAGGTCGTCGTCTTATTGAGTGCGACCGAGTCAGCGTGGCCATGTTAAAGGGGGGCAAGTTGAAAGTGATTGCCATCTCAGGCCAAGACTCGATCGAGCACCGTTCGAATATCGTTCAGTCGTTGAACTCTTTGGCGACGAAGGTTGTGCGGAGCGGTGAGCCATTGTGGTATGACGGCTCAATGGAAGACTTGCCCCCTCAAATCGAGGAAGCCATCGAGGACTACGTCGATCTGTCGCATGGGCGGACGATTACTGTTTTGCCAATCCGTCAGCCGGAACGCAAAATCGAGGGAGACGTTTTGGCGGCGAGGAGTGAAACCAGCGAGACTCGCATGCGGCGCGACATTATCGGTGCCTTGATCGTCGAGCAAATCGAGACGCAGTTGTCGCGGCAGGTGCTGGAGGGACGGGTCGATTTGGTGTACGAACATACATGTCGAGCGTTATCTAATTCGCTCGCACATAGCCAAATTATGTTCATGCCCGTTTGGCGATTCCTGGACAAATTGACCTGGATGTTTCGAGGTTCGGCGTTGCCGAAAACATCCGCTATTCTTAGTCTGATCGGCGTCGCATTGATCGCTTTGTTTATTGTTCCGGTCGATTTTGACTTGGAGGGAAACGGCAAATTCAAGCCGAGTGTTGAAAGGCAAGTCTTTGCTCATGTGGATGGCGAAGTTGCCGGTGTCTTTGTAAAACATGGTGATTCTGTCAAAGCCAACGCACCGTTATTGCAATTGAAAAATCCTGACTTAGAGCAGCAGATAAGCAGCGTATCAGGCGATCGCACAACGGCTTTCGCACGCAAGCTCAACGCACTGGACGCTCAAAACAAGCCCGGGTTGACGCAAGTTGAACGAAACAAGGTGCAACAAGACATAGCAGAAAGCGAAACAACCGTTAAAGCGAAAGACGAGCAGTTAGCGCTTCTCGAAGAAAAAAGACAAAAACTGCTTAGGATTAGCCCAATTGATGGAATGGTAACCACCTGGGATGTCGAAAAAATCCTCAACGCTAGACCGGTAGTTACCGGGCAACTATTGATGACTATTTACGATCCTACGAAGGCCTGGGAAGTTGAAGTCATGATGCCGGAGAAACGAATGCGTTTCCTGGACTTGGCCATGCAAGACGCAAAAGGTGAAATTCCCGAAAAGCAAAAGCGCAATCAGGATTTGGCGACGCAGGCGGCTAAAGACAAAAAGCCCGAATTGGAAAAGTTTTATTTGGAGGCGGCTGCTGACCCAAGAGAATATCTGGATGCCGAATTCATTCTCATGACGGATCCCAAGGTAACTCACCTTGGTAGATTGTATTCTGAAGGAATTAGTCAGCGGGCTGAGTTGGACGCCGAGGATGGAGCTGTGGTCAAGCTGCGATGCATACCAGACCCAGAAGCGATGAAGCAAATTGAAAAATATCCGGGCGCACGTGTTATCACAGATATCAAATGCGGTAAACGAAGCGCTGCATTCGTTTGGTTCCACGAAGTGGTCGAATGGGTCAGAGCCAACGTGTGGTTCTAAATGATAAAACCAATGTGCTTTATCAAGATGCTAAAATTATATCAAACAAAGAATACGATTAGCTAAGAGAACAACCGCATGTCTCAAAAAAAACTAATGATTGGCTTACCCGTCGCATTGATTTTGGGTGCCAGCGCTATTGCAATTGGGGTTGTACCCGGAGTTCGAAATTGGATCGACCAGACAGTGCCATGGTTAGGAATCAATGGGCCAAAGTCAACTACGCTAGCAGGGGTGCCTAACGAACAAACAATCCGGGAAGCGGATCGGAATTTGCCTCCTGGACCGGTCGGGTCGATGGACGGCGTATTGTCAGGTTTGGAGAATGCCAAGCCACACTTCGAGGTTCAATTTGCACAAGCCACCTTGCCGCTTGCTCCTGCACGCCAAGTGCAAGGATTCGGAGAAGACTCAGCTCTGA
>JAYVBW010000805.1:0-2938 GCA_043750255.1 Pirellula sp. | reverse complement strand
CAAGCGACAGCGCTCAATGCTAACGTGTATTTGGGTGCGATGATTTCAATGCTATTCGCAGGTTACCTCGCAGATCGAGTGATCAATAGTGAACGACTTATGGCCATCTGCCACATTCTCGGTGCTGGATTGTTGTACCTAATGAGCCAATTGACGGACCCGTCACAGTATTGGTTGTTGTTTGCTGTGACCTTTTGTTACTCGCTGGTTTTTAATCCAACTCTTTCAGTAATTAACTCGCTAACATTTCGAAATGTTCCGGACAGTGGCCGAGATTTCCCGGGGCTGCGAGTATTTGGAACAGTCGGATGGATTTGTGCCGGATTGCTAATTGATAGGATATTTTCAGGCTCAACACCGGGCGTAGATGGCAAATCAATTCCAAACACGATAGCGACAAGTGGACCACTTGTTCAGGCCTCTGTGATATCGTTGTTGTTGGGCATTTATTGTTTAGTCGCGTTGCCGAAAACGCCTCCAACGGGTGCTGGGGCCGGAGCATTGGATTTCCTTCGCGCACTTGCAATGCTAAAAGATTTTTCCTTCGCTGTGTTTTTTGTTATTACGTTAGTCGCTTCCATCGCAATGGGAATGTATTTCAATTCGGCTGGCGACTTTCTAGGCAAGGGGGTCGGCGTTGAGAACGTCGGTTCGACTCTTGCCATCGGCCAGGGTGTTGAATTGCTGCTTTTGGTTATGTTGCCTTTTTTCCTAAAGCGATATGGACTTAAGCCAGTTATGGCTGTCGGACTGTTTTGTTGGGCATTGAGGTATTTGCTCTTCGCGTATGCAACCCCGGACGTTCCTTGGTTTTATATGGCAATCCTTGGAGTTGCCTTACATGGATTTTGCTTCGACTTCTTTTTCGCTGCAGGTTTTATCCATGCTGATAAATGTGCCCCGGATGATTTAAAGGCAAGTGCTCAGTCGCTCCTTGGTTTTCTCGTTTACGGCTTAGGAACTTGGCTTGGGACAATCACAAGCGGTCAACTTTCGGAAAGATTTAAGTTACCGACTGGTGGCACAGACTGGTTTGGATATTGGATGGTACCGAGCGTAGTGCTTTTCATTTCGCTAGGTGCCTTTTTGCTCTTATTTAAAGCAAACGTATCTGAGAAAAGCAAATAGAGCTCAATCGTATATTTAAAGAGGTGAAGGGCGGTAAGGACGTGGCAGGGCTTACGATTCTCGGCACCGACACGGAAGTCGGCAAAACGTATGTTGCCTGCCGTATTATCGAGTCGTTGGTTCGGGAAGGTGTTGCCGTCGGCACCTATAAGCCGGTTGCAAGTGGTGCACCATCACTTGAACAAAGTGATGGTTTCAAGCTGTGGCAAGCAAGTGGTCAGCTAGGTTCGCTGGAAGAAGTGACCCCTCAACACTTCACTGCTCCATTCGCGCCCCCTATCGCTGCGGAATTGGAAAACAAGCAGGTTTCGGACAAAGCGATTATGGATGGAGCGTTGCACTGGGCAAGCCGATGTGAGTTTCTCATCCTGGAGGGGGCCGGAGGTCTCATGTCCCCCATTAGTTGGACAATGACCAACGCTTCGCTCGCCCTAGAATTGCATTTTCCTGTTGTTTTGGTTTCCGAAAACCGAATTGGGGTTGTGAATCAGGTCCTCACGACGCTGGTAGCCGCAAGATCAATCGGGCTCAAGGTCTGTAGCATTGTGCTTAATGACGTCCACCCGGTTGCAGACCTTTCTGCCAAGTCCAACCAGCGCTTGTTACTGAAATTTATTGAGAGACACCCGGATCCGCCTGGAATAACGAGGCTCGAGCATGAGTCCAAGAACTTTCAGCCTGCCGTTCGGTGGATTGATTTGGCCTAACGGAGGCCATTGTAGAACAGTTGTTGGCGCAAAGCAGTCAGGTTTGGGATATACTCAGAGGGCCATTGCTCCAAACGATGCAAGCGGCTCGGCCGCGATCCTTTCCAATTTCCTGCCATGAATAGTCTACTTTTTCAGCATCAACTTCTGCAAACGCGTCGTCAGTTTTTTGGGACCAGCGGATTAAGAATGGGCGGTCTTGCGTTGGCCGCTATGGCTGGCACGAATTCGTTCGGGCCGTCTGCTGCGCGGGCAGAAGGAGAGCGGGCAACAACCAGGGTTCATCCGCCCCTGGCGGGGTTGCCTCATTTTGCCCCGAAGGCGAAATCGATTATCTACTTGCATATGAACGGCGGCCCGTCTCAGATCGATATGTGGGACTACAAACCCTCGCTGGGAGAGCAGTTTGATAAGGACTTGCCAGACTCGATTCGCAATGGGCAACGTATTACTACGATGACAAGTGGCCAGGCTCGATTTCCAGTAGCCTCGAGTAAGTTTAAATTTGAACAACATGGCCAGAGCCAGCGATGGGTAAGTGAGTTGCTACCGCATACGGCAAAAGTCGTTGACGAGATGGCGGTTGTGAAAACGGTTCACACCAACGCCATCAATCACGACCCTGCGTGTACTTTCGTTATGACCGGCAATGAAGTACCGGGAAAACCAAGTTTGGGTTCATGGCTCGCATATGGTTTGGGAAGCGAAAGCGATAATTTACCTGCGTTTGTCGTTCTAACTCCGACTTGGTCGGCCAGTGCTGCTGCGCAAGCGTTGTTTACGCGGATGTGGTCGAGTGGTTTTTTACCAACACGATACGCTGGTGTTGCACTCCGTACTGGTGGCGATCCAGTGCTGTATCTTCCTAATCCAGATGGAGTTACAACTGCGGATAGGCGCGCGATGCTGGATGCTCTTGGTCAACTCAACCAACAGCGGTTTGCAGAGCTGCATGATCCAGAGATTCAAACTCGAATAGCACAATATGAAATGGCCTTTCGGATGCAAAGCAGCGTCCCCGATTTGGTGGACCTAAGCAATGAACCAAAATCCGTTTTAGACCTTTATGGTCCTGATGTGACCACGCCAGGTACGTTTGCAGC
>JAYVBW010000804.1:0-2024 GCA_043750255.1 Pirellula sp. | reverse complement strand
TGTCGAGAACTTACTTCTTCTGCTCCGCGTGATCATGATCATGACCGTCTTTCATTCCCGCTTTCTTGAGCTCGTCGACTTTGGCAAGCGTTGCCGCCGGATTGGCCTGAGCCTTTTTGGTACAACCAGCGCAGCAAAGGTAAACCGGCTTGCCGTCAAGTGTCAACTTAATCGGTGCGCCCATCGAACCGAGTAAGCTGCCGCCAATAACCGCACAGTACTTTTGAGATTCAATGGCCATTCTTTCGTTCATGGGAAGCTTTGCCAAAACTGCAGTGGACTCAATCAGCTTCTGAGTCGTCTTCACTGTTGCATCGCCCCCTTTGACCGCGCCTTCCGTACAGGACTTGCAACAAACAAATACTGGCTTGCCTGCAATTGTTAGCTTAATGGGTGCCCCCATCGCGCCCAGACGACTGTATGCCATCATCGGACAGAAACGCTGTGCGGCTGCCAGTTTTTGATCTTCCGGAGAAAGCGACTTCAGCGTTTCAGAAATTTTGAGTTCTGCTTTCTTCATCGCTTCCGCGTCGTGTCCAACGGCCTGCTCATTCTTTTCTTGTGCGACAATAGAAGTAGCATTGATGCCGCCAACGAGTATCGCGAGCGTTAAGGTAGCCAATGTCGAAATGTGTATCATCTTCATTCTTAAAATCCTTTGCTGAGGGAAACTGAAATGCTAGAACGAAAAGTTCTAGACGCCATGTTGGATGCCGGAGTGAAGTCAGCCCTTCACGAAAAATCGCAAATATCGGATGAACCATACCTCGGACACTGGCAATTTCCTTCAATCTTTATTTTTTATGCCCGAATCGGTAGAACAAGGCTGGTGTGACCAGTTGGTCCAACAAAGTGGAAGTCAGCATGCCGCCGAATACAACCAGGGCGAGCGGATAGAGGATCTCCTTGCCCGTCTGTCCGGCTCCCATGATCAATGGCAGCAAACCTATGAAGCTGGTCGTGGCCGTCATCATCACGGGGGCCAAGCGTTCGAGGCTGCCTCGTATAATCATCTCTTCGCCGAACGCTTCCCCCTCATGTTCCATCAAATGCATGTAGTGCGAGATCATCATGATGCCATTGCGACTGACGATCCCGATCAGTGTGATGAAACCAACCCAGTGAGCCACAGACAACGTTGTCGCTCCGATCCAGACACTGGGCCATTGCCACCAGGGTGCAGCGGCTAAGGCCTCTGCCGACGGCTGATTGACGATCAAAAGCGTCAGGATCGAGCCCATTGCTGCCAATGGAATATTAACCAAGACCTGCAACGCGGCTCGCCAGGATTCAAGGCATTTGTATAGCAAGAGAAAAACGCCTACCACCGACAAACTACCGAGAATCAACAATCGGAAATTTGCGTCGCGCTGTGCCTCGAACTGCCCACCATACTCGATGTGATAATCGCCAGGCAACTTGCGAAGCCGCTCCTCGATGGGCTGAGTCATATTGCGAATGTCCGCCACGACGCTGGTAAGGTCGCGGCCTTGAACATTGCAGAACGCCACAATCCGCCGCTGGACATGTTCTCGATTAAGCGTGTTGGGACCTGTCGTATCGAGCACATCGACAACTTCGGCCAGGGAAACGCGACGTCCAGAGGGCGTATCGATAATCGTCTGAGCAATCACATCGGGATCGCTCCTAGACGCCTCGTCGTACCAGACGACCATACCGAAGTAGCGATCTTCATCCAATACCTGCGATACGACTCGACCCTTGTAAGCGGTCTCTAAAAGGTCAGCGACGTCGCCTGGCGCAAGCCCGTATCTAGCAGCGTCTTCCCGGCGAACTTGCAATCGCACTTGCGTCACTTCGACCTGTGGTTCGAGTTGCAGGTCGACGACGCCAGGAACTTGGCTCATCGCTGTGTAAACGTCTTGGCTGGCATTGCGTAATTCTCGCAAATCATTGCCAAAGACCTTTACTGCGATCTGAGCACGCACACCGGACATGATGTGGTCCAATCGATGTGAAATCGGTTGGCCAATGTTTGCTTTGATGCCCGGGATGAGCGTCAC
>JAYVBW010000803.1:0-1548 GCA_043750255.1 Pirellula sp. | reverse complement strand
CAGTGAAACGCAAACCAAGTTGGGAGACTTGCTGCTAGATCGAGCTCAATCGGCTCTGGACGAAAGCAAGAAGCCGGAAAACGTTATTTCCTCCGATAGCTGGCTATCCAAAGCGCGCCAGGCCTATACGGAAGCTCTCGAACTATACAACCAAGTCACCGAGGAACTTAAACCAATCCTAATGTCCATGGCAGGCGAAAAACTCAAGTCGATCAAAATAGAAGGAAAGGATTTAAAGGACTTGACCGAGCTGAGAGACCAATACCAAAGAGAATATCGCCAATCCCAAATCCTGCAGGCGAAGACGATGGAGTTCATCGGCCAAACCTTTAGTCCCAGCAGCCCAGAATGGCGAAAGTGGCTTGAGAAATCGGAAACGAGTTTTAACTCCTTGATCGAAAAGACCACCGGCCCGCAGGAAGCGGGTCGGCGCATGCTAAGTTTGAAATACGTGGCAGAGATTCAATCCCAGCTTGGAAAATTGGACGAAGCTCGAAACAGCTATACCCGCGTCGCAGACAATGAAGGCGAGGGGATCTTTCGAACGTATCGAGTTCAAGCAATCGCTGGAATTGTACGAATGGATGCGACCGAAAAGGCCGCCAAATACGAAGCGGCCATTCAGCGAGGTGACGATGCTCTCAAATCTGCGACGGCCAGGGAACGCGATGATCCTGAGTGGCTCGATCTGCAACTTGCTGTCGCGGAAGCACGCTTGGCCTGGTCCAAGACTCTCAACGAAAAGAAAGACGACGCCAAATTCAAAAGCAATCGAAAAGCCGCCCGCGACTTGCTCCAAGGACTAATCAAGAAAAAAGGGCCTCATCTTGCAAAAGCAAAAAAAAGCTTGAGTGAACTGGGAATCGAAGTAGTTGAAAAGTTGGATGAAAAACTACCAGCCACCAAGGCATGGGCGGACACAATAAAAATAGCCCGCGAACGTCTAGAGCGCGCGGAATCCGTGGAGTCCCCGCTCTCCATTCTGCAACAGCAGCTCGCGGCCGCAGACGCAGCCAACCAAGGACCGATCCAAGCTCAAATCCAAACCATCCAAGACGATGCATTGCGAGACCGAAAGCAATCGATCGAACTTTACCAACGTGCGTTGCGCATGCATCGCGACTCGGATCCACGAGAGGAATTCCTAGACGCTAAATTCTTGTTGGCTTACTTGCATCTACGAACCGAACGCTATTGGGAGGCGGTCGCTTTGTCACAAGAGGTACTTGTTTCTGGCAAGGGGACAGATAAGGCTCAAAAGTGTGGCGGATTCGCATTAATGGGGCTCGGTAAAATCATCTCTCAGATTCCCGTTGACCGACAGATGAGCTTCGTTCCGATGTTGGTTCGACTTGTAAACCAATTGAACGTTATCGATCCCGCTTCAGATGAAGCCCAGAATGCGGTCGACCTCCTGGTTAAATTGGACTTGATCCATAAACGCTATGAGGACGCAGAAAATCACATTGCCCTGGGGCAAGGTAACGCCCGCGGCGGGGGTGCAAGCATGCTTGGCCAAATACTGTGGGGAGAATACCAACAAGCAGC
>JAYVBW010000802.1:0-3087 GCA_043750255.1 Pirellula sp. | reverse complement strand
GATCGGGTCGTTCACACTCGCGAACGCTACACGCTCAGCCCAATACGCTTACTGCTACGTGAACTGGATTTGGATTGCGTATGCATTTCGTATCGAGTATCGGCGTTGCTTCCAGTAATCGTCATCAGGCGTTTCTCATCTCTTCTTTTGCGATCTCGAGTTTCGCCCCGCTCCGATTTGCATCAACCTGCCGAATGGCTCAACCGAGCTCTATTCCGCATTCTTCAAATGGAAAATCGTCTGTTCGCGAGTGGGCTTCAACTCCCCTGGGGCAGCTCAATATTTGTGGTAGGACAAAAGAAATCCCGACTCCCTTCAGTTGATCGCTAGGAGGCGTCAACGGCCGGAAATAACCTGCATAATCCCTACAACAGGATTTTCTTAGCATCAGTTCATTGGTTCATTGGAACAAAGTATTGGAATAGATTTGCGGCCGACTAGTCTAAGATCTATGAGCAACTTATCGAACCAAGTCTTACGAATCGCGTTATCCAGTTTGGCAACTGTTTCGATATCCTGTGTTGCGGTTGCGCAAACCACAGAATTGCCGAGGAAGCAGTCGATTTCCAAAGGCGGCGTCGCAATAGATTCCTGTGAACGGGAAGTGCGCCCGATCCAGCGGGCGAAAAAGCCAGCGAAACCAATCACGGCGGACTGGACAACCATGGCCTCGACCTACACGCACGATCAAGACGGACAACGCGTGGACCAATATGCCTTAGCCGTCGAGCCACAATCAATGGAACGACCAGACTTTGTTCGCAGTGGATTCCGGAGCACACGCAGCTCATTGCAAGCAGGTTTTAGCACCGACCATTACCATGTGACTGAACAATGGGGACAACCCGTACAACCCTATGGTGAATGGCGATACCCCAATAGACCGTTTAGTGTTCCCTATGGCCAATGGGGACCACAATTACCACAAGTGGTCGTTGGCGGAAATCAATGGAATGCTTTTGGACCTAGAGGCTTCAATCCTGGAGTTCCAGGAAACGGTAATGGAAACGGTAATGGAAATTTCGAACCAGGCATAAACGGCCCCTTCCAACAAGGAAATATGCCAGGAATGGGAGGCTTGGGAGGGTGGCCGATGGTTCCAGGCGGAATCGGCAATGGCGCAGGGAACGCACAATGGTGGGGTCAAGGAGGAGGAACGCAGGGAGGTTTTGGAGTTGGACCAGCGAACGTATTACCTGCGGGGCAAGACGAATATTTCCCACAGGCACCGACCTACCATCCAATGTCCGGCGGTGGTTTCCAGTCACCTTTCCGTGATTGAGCGGGTTGACTGCGCCGGAGTCCGCTGTGGTGGTTGTGGGATTTTTAACCTTTTATCTTCTAACTTCCGCTAACCATCTCTTCAAAAACTTTCTTTTGTTCGGTCATGGCGGCTACTTTGTCGGCAGGATCGGTTCCAGCCTCTATAAGTATCCAGCCTGAGTAATCGATTTCGCGAAACAGTTTGAAGAGCTCGCGATAGGGATAGTTATCTTTCGTGTTGTTCAATTCTCGAACATGACACGTCGCGCCGAAGCGAGCTTGAACCATCTTGAAATTGGCTGCCAAGCCCTCACCTTTGAGATCTTCACCGTTGGAATTCCAACAGACTGCGGCGTTCTTGTGGTCGGCAACTTTAAAGATATCGCGAATGACCGACAGTTCCGAGGTTCCGGCCCCGTGCACCTCAACTCGAATCTGCTGTCCATATTCTTGTCCATAGGCAGCTACCTCATTCAAAGCTTTGCCGATCTGTTCGATAGTTTTTTCGTGCGGCACATCTTTGACAAAACCGTTTGGTTTGACTTTGACTCCGTTGGCACCGCAGTCGTGCATGAGTCGAATGTAATCCTTGGTCAATTCGATATTGGCTTTCAGTTTGGCAGGATCGTTCGAGTGGTACTCGGCATTGGAACCATAACCAACCAAAACGATCCCACTATCCTCAAAACGCTTTCGAACTTCTTTGCGCTCAGACGTGGAAAGGCTGGGTTCGACACCATGCTTGTGAACGGTTCGAAGTTCAACTCCGCCCATTCCGGATTTCTTGCAGGCATCAATGACGGTCGGCAGATCCATGTGTTGTCCCCAGAGGTAGGTAACCAGTCCGAATCGCATCTTCGATGGTTTTGGAGCTGCGATGGACGTCGCTCCGGCCGAGACTGGGATGGATGCGGCTACGGCTGCTCCAGAAATGGATCCAATGAATTCGCGTCGTGTGGAAATGTTTGGAGTCATGAGTTGGCTTGCATGGTTTGAGGGGAAGGAAATTGAGCAGCAAATCGCAAATCAAGTTCGATATTATACAACATCTACGTTGTGCGCAGGACGACACTTCTCAGACCGAGGCCCTAAAGCCTCGATCGCTATGATGTTTAACCGATCGAGGCCCTAAAGCCTCGATCGCGGGCGGAGTAGCAACGGTCCAAAAGGCCCACAAACCATTTACTGTGTCAATCGACGCTTGGTCGGACCGCCGCTGCGCGGGTTAAACATTCGACGCTTGGTCGGACCGCCGCTGCGCGGGTTAAACATTCGAACCCAAAGCTGCCAATTTCGGCCCACTATTTGCATTTAAGGATTTTTTTGAATTGCCGACTGCCAATCGCTTGGCATTCAAGTGTTGTAAAGCCTTCGGACCGGATGACAAAATATGACTTTTCGAATGGATAAACTGACGATCAAAGGCCAGGAAGCCATCGTCGAAGCTCAATCGCTGGCAACTTCGCCGGGGAATCCAGAGATCGAAGGCTTGCACTTGCTCACGGCTTTGCTCAAGGATAACGAAGGCGTGGTTGTCCCATTGCTTAAGAAAATGGGGGCTCCTTTTGAGAAAATTCGAACGACATGTGACAGCGAATTGCAGCGGTTGCCGCGAAGTTCAGGTGGGCGTCAGCCCTCGATCGGTCCTTCGTTGCAGAAGGCGCTCGAGGCGGCATCTGCTGCTGCGGTCGCCATGAAGGACGAATTCGTTAGCACTGAACATCTTCTTCTCGGCCTGTGCCGGACGGAAAACAAAGCAAGTAGCTTGTTAAAACTTTTGGGGGTTTCCGAGCCCGACATACTGAATGCACTGCAAAGTGTGCG
>JAYVBW010000801.1:0-5314 GCA_043750255.1 Pirellula sp. | reverse complement strand
TGAATGTCACCGGGCAATTGGGACTCGGTACCGATCCGTCACAAAACAATGCTTTTCGGCTCGATTCCTCAGCCAACACATATCGAGCTGGCGTCCAATTCGACGGTCCTCTGAATCGTCTCAACGAACGAAATGTCTACCGTGCTACTCAAATCGCTTACCAACAGGCAAGCCGAAACTACGTTGCAGGCAAGGATGTTATTGCCAACGAAGTTCGATCCGCTCTTCGGCAGATTGAATTACGACGGTTGAACTTTCAAATTGCACGCCAACAGCTTGTGGCTGCAACTCGCCAAGTCGACCAAGCACAAATCAACATTCGAACAACTGCTGTGGCTAGCACGAACTTAACGCGGGACTTGCTTCAATCGCTTCAAGGCCTACTAAACGCCAAAAACAACTTGATCATCAATTGGATCGACTACAAAATCACAAAAATCCGACTCTTTACTGTCCTGGAACTCTTGTATCTGGATGATAATGGAACTTGGATGAACGAGGGTTTTTCGTTGCCCAACCTGAAAGAAATGATTTCGGAGGAAAACTACTTTCCGCCAGAAATGCCAACCGTTCGAAGTGAGCCGACGGTGCTAGCTGCGGGTTCCGGCACGGACGAGTTAGTTACGAGACCCGAAACTAGCGAATTCAGCTCACCGACAAACGGTCGGGGCGAGCTGGATAACCCGATGAAAGCACAAACCGACATTTTTGTTCGTAATTGAGTCAAAGAGTTCAATCGTGATTGAAACCTCCAAATCGATTAAACAAAATTCAAGTCGAAATGGTTCACTGTCGACGCGACTACTTTTGCCATTTGTCCGTCTTGGATTCGGGGTCGTATTGCTTGTGGCCATTTCCTTTGGCCTTTTCGAACTCTATCGTAGAGTCAAACCTGTTACAGCCTCCGAATCAGACGTGATGAGACATGCCGTACAGCGACGAACGTTAGAAGACACCGTCATCGAACGCGGAACCGTGGAGAGCCAGAACACGGTCTACGGCAAATGCGAATTGCCCGGTTCCGAAAGCAGCATTGTGTTTATCGTGCCTGAGGGAACGCTAGTCGCAAAAGGGGATGTTATCGTCAAGCTGGAATCTGCCAAGATAGATCAGCAGATCGCTTTGAAACGTATCGCACTCAATGAGGCGGAAGGCAAGCTCAAGGAAGCACAGCAAAATCTTATCGCCAAAAGAAACGAGGGTGAAGGTAAAATTGTGACCGCCAAGCGTGAGTTAGAAATCGCAAGGATCGATGTGGAAAAATATCGAGACGGGGACTCCAAAGCGGAAGAGTCCGAACTTTTGCGTCTAATCGCAGATGGCCAAGCTCAGCTGCAAAAAATCCAGGATGAACGCAGCAACATCGAAGTGCTTGTCAAGAAGGGGTATCGATCCCCTGAGCAGTTGGATGAATATCGCTTACGAGTAAACAGTTTTACCAAGGCTGTCGAACGAGACAAACAAAAACTCAACAATCTCAAGCTGTTCGATTACAAACTTAAGATGACTACGTTTCAAGGCAAAGAGTCCGACGCGGGCACCAAAGTAATACGAGAAGGATCCACTGCAGAAGCTGAAATAGAGAAGGCCGAGTCTGCGATTGCAAGTGCAAAAAACCTTGTCGCACTTCACCAATCGGAATTGGATGAACTCATTAAAACTCTCGCAAAGTGCGAGATGAAAGCACCGCAAGACGGAACAGTTGCCTACGCGAACCAACCCTGGTTCGACGCGTCCCAAAAAATTCGCACAGGTTCAAAGGTCTATCAACAACGAGACATCTTCTTTTTACCCGACATGCTTAATATGCAGGTTAAGCTTAGGGTCCATGAATCGATTATTAATCGCATCAAAAAGGACCAGACAGTTACCATTCGTTTGGACGCGTTTCCCGATGTGAAACTAAATGGCTCAATCTCCTACGTCGCAGAATTGGCCGCTAGCAGCTTCGACGACGCCAAGAGCTATGATGCAACCGTTCTAATCAAGGAAATTCCAGAGGGCATCTCCTTGAAGCCAGGAATGACGGCGGAAGTTGAGATATTAATCGGAACATACGAGGGTATCTTAGCCATCCCAGTCGGTGCTTTGACAGAGCATTTTCAATTGTCCTACGTTTACATTGCAAAGGGCAATGACTTCACTCGCAAAGTCGTGAAAACGGGACGCACCACGCACTCATTCGTTGAAATTGTCGAGGGGCTTGAACCAGATGACTTGGTCGCGATGGACGCTTACCGACGTGGTACAAGCGACTTCGCATCCTCGGAACGCAAAGCAGGGGCGAACCAGTCTGCTGGGAAAGCAAGCGAGTCTACCCAAGGTACCACGGAATGAGTCGCCGATCTTGGTTGCACTGGGGAGGCATGTTCTCTACCGCATTGCGCAGCGTGATGATGCACAAACTGCGATCCTTCTTGACCATCCTAGGGCTAGTCTTTGGAGTTGCAAGCGTCATCGTCATGCTAGCCGTCGCCGAGGGGGCCAGCCAAACCGCACAACGCCAGATCGCATCGCTTGGAATCAACAACATCATTGTTCGGAGTGTCAAACCGGCGGTTGACGGCCCCGTTAACTTCCGATCGTTCATACAAGAGTTTGGTTTAAAGTACGACGATCTTCGCCGCATCCGGGAAACTCTTGACACGGTTGTTCGAATAACACCCTTACGAGAGTTTGTTCATGAAGCCAGATATGAAGATGCAACGATTGACGCTCGACTGGTGGGAGCTGACCCGAGCTACTTTGAAGTAAACCGTTTACAACTGGCTCGCGGACGCTTTCTGGATCCTGTCGATATGGAATCGAGAAGCAATGTTTGTGTTATCGGAGAAGAGGTTGCTAAGAAGATTTATCCCGGTCAATCTGCAATCGACAAATCCATTCAAGTGAACAACCAGCATTTCTTCCGCGTCGTAGGGGTTTTGATGTACCGAACACCGTCCGCCGGTATTGGATCGAGTCTGGCCGCGCAGGATTTGAACAAAGACATCGTCGTGCCACTGACAACCGATCGAAGTCGTATTGGCGATATCCTTTCGAAACGGCAACAAGGGAGTTTTTCGCGGCAGCGTCTGGAATTAAGTCAGATCACCATCGAGGTATCGGATCGATTTCAGGTCAAAGCGACCGCTAATGCTTTGGACGGTCTGTTGGCCAAGTACCATCCCAACAAAGACTACGCCATTACCGTGCCTCTGGATCTGATTGAGCAGGCTCAAGCGACTCAGCGTATTTTCAATTTCGTACTAGGGGCGACAGCGGCTATTTCTCTGTTGGTCGGTGGCATTGGGATCATGAACATCATGTTGGCCAGCGTCAGCGAGCGGACTCGCGAGATCGGCATCCGCCGTGCGTTGGGTGCCAGGCAATCGGATATCGTGTTACAGTTCTTAATTGAAACTGCCTTTCTTTCGACGGTTGGGACACTGATTGGTCTCGGTTTTGGAATCGTCTCACCGCCACTGGTCTCTTATTTCTCAGGCATGACGACCATTGTTTCACCATGGTCTCTCGTCATTGCATCTGCGGTTTCACTTTCCGTCGGAATCGCGTCCGGAATCTATCCGGCGAGACAAGCAGCGAAGCTTGATCCCATCGAGGCTCTGCGGCATAGTTAGTGGGATTGGACCTACGCCAAAATCTCGCGGACTACGTTGCCTTGAACATCAGTCAGACGGTAATCGCGTCCGCCATGGCGGTACGTCCATTTCGTATGGTCGATAGGGATGGACCGAATGCGCATCGACCGGGAATATCTATCCTACAAATCGATTGGTAAGCTTGAATACTAATTGCCAATTTTTGTTCGTTTTCATATGAAATGGAATCCGCGATAGCAATTCATGGCTGTCCTTAAGTAGAATGAGGTGCACATTGGTGGGAAAAGATTCTATGAACAGGTTACATGGTTATGCAAGTGATCGAATCACCTGAAACGCGGATAGTTCTCGAAAACGTTCGATGGGAGACTTTTTTGGAGCTCTCGGAGCAGCGACGTGGTAGTGTCCCTCGCATGACGTATGACAATGGAGTACTCGAGATGATGAGTCCAAGGCGTCAACATGAAAACATTGGGCGTTTGATCGGACGTATAATAGAAACGTATTCCGAAGTGTTCGAAATTGAAATCCAAAGTGTCGCTTCGACGACTTTTAAACGCAAGGAATTGAAAAAGGCCTTCGAAGCGGACGAATCGTACTATGTTCAGCATGCCGAACAAATTCGACCCAAAGAAGAGCTTGATTTAGCAGTGGATCCGCCACCCGATTTAGTGGTCGAAGTTGAGATCACTTCGTCCGCGATCCAGAAGTTTAAGCTGTTTGCGGCGATGGGAGTGCCAGAAGTTTGGCGGCACGATGGTGACCACCTGGAAATGTTTCGTTTGCAAGGTGGCGTATACGAAGCTATCGATTCGAGCCATGCGTTGCAAGGACTCTCAGCCGCCACGATCAACGGAGTATTGCAACGACGGTTCGATTTTGGCGAGACAGCGTTAATTCGTGAGTTCCGACAATCGATTGTCAGCCTGAGGACAGGCTGACCTACGTGATCAATAATCAAAGAACCCTTGGCCCGTTTTTACACCCAGACGATTACTGTCTACGTAAGGTTGCAAAATGTCTACCAGCGGCTGCCACTCTTCGTCGCCATCGACGAACCTCGCGTGTGACATAGTTTGGTGGATCAAATCGACACCGATTTGATCCATGATTCCAAATGGTCCAATAGGCATCCCGGTTACTATTTTCCAAGCCATGTCGATATCTGCTGGTTGTGCGACTTTGCGATCGACTAACTGCAACGCCGATTGAAGCAATGCCTTCAACATCCAATTGAATACATAGCCCGGATTCTCAATCCGCTGCACCAGCGGTGTTTGACCAATTCGAATGGCCAAGACCACTAGGCGTTGGACCGTTGTGTCTTCCGTCATCGGTCCCGACGCAATATCAACCAATGTGGCTCGCCAGATCGGAACATGGAAATGGAAGTTCGCAAACCGCTCCGGTGAAACAACGTGCGCTTGCATCATCGAAGGAGTAAAGTACGAGCTATTCGATGCAATAACCGTCGGCGACTGAAAACGCTCGGAATAGGTCTTGATAATGCGGCGTTTGAGCGAGAACTGTTCACTCACCGACTCCAGGACTAAGTCGAATTCTCCAGCGACGGCATTGATGCCAGTAGCGGTATGGATGCGGCTGGCAAGTTGGTCGTGACTCACGTCAGGCCAGTAACCCTGTTCGAAAAACGATTCCCGTTGGTCCAGGATCCAAGTTCTAGAAATGTCCAGTGCTTGAGTATTGTTATC
>JAYVBW010000800.1:0-5661 GCA_043750255.1 Pirellula sp. | reverse complement strand
CACCGAAGATATTCGAGCGGTTGTCGATTGATCCGATGACCTGGACTATCTTGGTCCGCGATTTTGGTCGGATGTTTTGCCAGGTAGCTGGCAATCCCAGGGTGATTGACGGGGCAAGGAGTCGCAAGACAGGGCGTCGATTTTATGTCCGTCAACAAGCGAGAGAGCTGTTCGCGACCCCTTAACGCAGTTCGGCCTGACGTTTGTTGCCATCTCTACTTATGCTCGACAAGGGCCATGTAGCGAGCTATTGATTTAGCTCGTTTTCGAAGGTGGCTGGTTGTCTTTTCGCAAGATCCCATCGGTCGTTGATCGCAAACTTTTGATTAACCAACGTTCGGACAAAGCCAATTAATGAAAAAGGGTCAAGTCATTAGCTTGCAATGTGATCAACGCAATTTCTAAAATGTCCTGTGTCCCCGATTTGTGGGTTGCCCCGATTTGGGTTGCCGATTTGGGTTGCCGATTTGGGTTGCCCCGATTTGGGTTGCCCCGATTTGGGTTGAGAAGTGATTCTCCACTCCGATATACGGTTAACGATGGTGCTTGAGACACGTCTTCCGAAAGAAGATCGCTTTCTTGAACGAAAGTCTTTAGGATAATTGGAAAATTCTTTGACGACTTGATAGGAGATACAGATGCAGGGTTTGGTTCTGGTGACGGGCGCCACTGGCTACATTGGTGGGCGTCTATTGACGCTTTTGCAGAAACAGGGTGTTCGTGTACGTTGCCTGACTAGGCGACCTGAGGCATTGACGGACAACCTCTCGGCCACGACCGAGATCGTGCAAGGGGACGTTCTGGAAGCTCAGTCTCTTAGTTCTGTATTCAAGGGAGTGGACACAGCCTATTACTTCGTCCATTCGATGGGAGAAGATCGTGATTTCGAATCGCAGGATCGGATCGCGGCGGCAAACTTCGCACGTGCGGCGTCCGCTGCCGGAGTCCGGCGTCTGGTTTATTTGGGAGGGCTTGGCAATCCGGATGAAAAGCTATCGAAGCACCTCCGCAGTCGCCAGGAGACCGGCGACGTACTGCGGGCGCATCATTCCCATGTAATCGAATTTCGCTCGTCAATCGTGATCGGCTCGGGAAGCCTATCATTCGAGATGATTAGGGCGCTCGTCGAGCGTCTTCCCATAATGATCTGCCCTCGATGGGTGCAAGTGAAAGCGCAACCTATCGCTATCGAAGACTTGCTGGAATACCTTCGTGCAGCCTTGGATCTCCAAACCGTAACGTCACAGGTTTACGAAATCGGCGGTTCTGAACAAGCCTCATATGGACAAATCATGCAAGAATACGCTCGGCAACGCGGGTTGATACGATGGATGATCCCGGTTCCGTTGTTAACCCCCTACCTTTCTAGTCTTTGGTTGGGATTGGTTACACCGTTGTATGCGCGAGTTGGTCGGAAGCTAGTCGATAGCTTGCGGAATCCGACTCTCATTTCAAACAATCTCGCGCAGTCGGTGTTCTCGATACGCCCCCGTCCGATCCGCGAGGCGATCGCGAGGGCCATTGTGAATGAGGATCACGAGTTTGCTGAAACGCGATGGTCGGATGCCATGTCGGCTTCAGGACAGCACCAAACTTGGGGTGGCGATCGATTCGGTTCTCGTCTAGTGGATTCTCGGACGATCAGCGTTGCTATTCCTGCGGAACAAGCCTTTGGTCCCATTCGCCGCATCGGTGGGCGCACCGGATGGTATTTCGGCAACTGGTTGTGGTCGGTGCGGGGTTTTATGGACTTGTTAATTGGTGGTGTGGGAGTGCGCCGAGGCCGCCGAGATCCTGAACAATTGCGAGTCGGCGATTCGCTCGATTTCTGGCGTGTCGAGGTTTACGACCGACCGCAACGATTGAGATTGCGTGCAGAAATGAAAATTCCAGGACGAGCTTGGCTCGAGTTTGAAGTTGTTTCGATGGAGCATGGCAGCACGATTCGCCAGACAGCTATCTTCGATCCGCGAGGACTGGGGGGCTTACTCTATTGGTATGGAATATATCCACTGCATCAGCTCGTTTTCGCGGGTATGCTCAGAAATCTCGCTCGCGCCGCAATAGCCGAAAAACGTGGGGAAACTGAATGAAACAAGAAATCAAGATTGTTGGAGCGGGGCTATCAGGTTTATGCTTTGCGCGACAGCTTCAACAGTCTTGTGGCCATTTTGATTGCAAACGGCTTCGCGGAACACGGAGTGAGATTATCCGTGGGCGAACGGTTTGCTTTGCGTAAAAAACGTCTTGGGGTTCTCGTAGACGACCCGCTGAATGAGTTCCTTCGAATGACCGCGTTTCTTGAGTTCCATGATCAGGTCGGGAATTGCAGTCGGTTTGCTTGGTCCCCAATCACCCGCGGAATTCGCCATGAGACGCTCTGGACCGTAACGTTCGATCATGTCGGCCGCCCGCTGTGGCGTACACTTACTCACTGGGTAGAGCGTCATGCCAGCCCAGAACCCGTTTTCCAAAACGTGCTCGATCGTATGCTCCTCGACATGATCCACCAACACTCGAGATCGATCGATTCGAGAGTCCCCGATCAACATGTCTAGAATCATCCGCGTCCCTTGATATTTGTCCTCGAGATGCGGTGTGTGAATCAAAATTTGCTGCTTATACTTCACTGCCAAGTCGACATGCTCCATAAATATTGTCGCTTCGTTGCGTGTGTTTTTGTTCAGCCCAATCTCCCCGATTCCCAAAACGTTGCTGCATCCTAGAAACTCCGGGATCATCGCTATCACTTCTCGCGACAATGTTACGTTTTCAGCCTCTTTTGCATTGATGCACAACCACGTGTAGTGTGAAATCCCGTATTGCGATGCACGCTTCGGTTCGAACTCGGTCAGCTGACGAAAGTAGTCGCGAAAACTATCGACACTGCCACGATCAAATCCCGCCCAGAAAGCTGGTTCGCTAATGGCGACACAACCCATCCTGGCCAAAGTCTCGTAGTCGTCGGTGGTTCGAGAGACCATATGCAAATGAGGATCTATGTACTCCATGGAACTAGCTACCCAACTTGGAGATGGACATTTGAGACTGCCAATCTGGATCGTACTGTCGGCTCATAAGTAATTGCACGCGTTTGGCTTTTTCCACTTCGTCGTCACAGAGGATATGCATGCCTTGCACGAGAAGCTGCATATTTTTGGAATCCTCAACGTCGCCTGTTGCACGCTCGATTCGATCGAGAGTTGCCGCCAATTCGACTATTTTTGCCCGAGCGATCATGAACTCATCGACAACAATCTTCTCGGCACTTCGTTCGACTAATGTTGTCTTAGTACTCATGACTCGCCTCCTCGGCTACTTTCGGCGGTTCCACTTCTTTAGGCACTTTTTGTGCCGCTTGACGAATACGACGTTGATTGACTTCGTCTGCCAACATCAATAGTACTTCAGCGACCGGTTTGGTGCCAAGTTCTCCTTCGATTCGGTCTCTCAAGGCGATCGATCTCGTTTCCGCTTCGCGAGGACCGACAACCGCCATATACGGAATCAACTCGACTTGTGCATCTCGGATTTTTGCTTGCACTTTGGCTCCTCGCAGGTCTACAGTCACGCGAAATCCAGCGTCTAAAAATTGTCGCTCAAGTTCTATAGCATAGTCGTTAGACTTTTCACTGAGTGGACAAATCCGCACTTGCTCGGGAGCAAGCCACATTGGAAATGCGCCCGCAAAGTGCTCGGTTAACATACCAACGAACCGTTCCATCGAACCAAACGGGGCTCGATGAATCATGACAGGCCGATGGGTTTTGTTGTCCGAACCAATGTACTCCAGTTGAAAGCGTTCAGGCAAGTTGTAGTCTAATTGTACCGTTCCCAATTGCCATTGTCGGCCGATGCAATCTCGAACCATGAAGTCTGCTTTCGGACCATAGAATGCTGCTTCGCCCTCGCGGGCCTCAAAACTCAAGCCCGATTCTTCGAGAACTCGACGCAATCCCGTTTCGGCTTTTTGCCAGTTCTCATCACTACCGACATATTTGTCGCTCTTTGGATCTCTTAGTGAAAGCTGAACACGATAGTCTTTGAGTCCTACCGATTCCAAGACCATGCGAGTTAGTTCGATCGTGTTGCGAAATTCCTGTTCCACTTGATCTTGCGTACAGAAGATGTGCGCATCGTCTTGGGTTAATCCGCGAACTCGCAACATACCGTTGAGCTCTCCTGTTTGCTCAAAACGATAAACGGTTCCGAACTCGAATAACCTCAGTGGCAATTGCTTGTACGAACGAGGCATTGCCTTGAAAATTTGGGCATGATGCGGGCAATTCATCGGCTTAACCAAGTAGCGTTCATGCAAATGTTGCCAAGCATTCAAAGCAGCAACGCGTTCCGAGACGGTGGCTGAGAGCGAGTAATCCTTGATTTCGCAACCAAGTACTTCTGCCGCTTGCAGGAACGCCTGTTCGTGTGCGATGGGAAGCCCTTCGGGAAACAGTTTGGGATCCAGGCGTCGAATCCAGCCGTCGACCAGTGCACCACCATCGTTTACAAACAAGGGAGGAAACTGACTGTCGCGATAATAAGGAAAGTGACCACTGGTTTCGTAAAGTTCGACGCGACCTAAATGTGGACTATAGACCGGTTCATAGCCGCGTTTAAGCATTTCTTTGCGAAGGAAGTCTTCGAGCAAGCTTCGGATGCGAGCGCCTTTCGGAAGCCACAGGCACATTCCAGGTCCTACCTCGCTGGATATTTGGAATAGCCCCAATCGCTTACCTATAACTCGGTGGTCGCGTTTTTTGGCCTCTTCGACTTGATCCAAGTGAGCCTGCATATCCTTGGGGCTAAACCAAGCGGTTCCATAGACTCGCTGAAGCTGAAGCCCACTCGCATCCCCTTTCCAGTAAGCGCCCGCAATGCTCATCACTTTAAAGGCTTTGATGCGGCCTGCATCCGGAATATGAGGGCCACGGCAAAGATCAACGAATTCACCTTGTCGGTAAAAACCGAGCGATTCATGAGCAGCTAAACCAGTTTCGATGTGCTCTACCTTGAGCGTCTGTTTCATGTCTCTGCACAATTCAACCGATTGCTCACGATTAAGCGAAAACTGTTCAAAGGGCTCCGCGAGTGCAACGATCTTGGCCATCTCCGCTTCGATCTTGGCAAAGTCGTCCTCGTTCAGTTTTTGAGGCAAATCGAAATCGTAGTAAAAACCATTGTTAATTGTCGGACCGAACGCGAGCGAAACGTTTGGGTAGAGGCGCATAATTGCTCGAGCCATCACGTGAGCAGAGGAATGCCGCAAAACGTCCAAAGCCTCCGGGTCTTTTTCTGTGAGCAGCCGCAACGGAATCGGCCCGTCGCTAGCGAACGGCTTCAAGGAACGTGAGGCATCCACAATCAAATCGCCAATCTTGGCGGCAATGACTGCTTTAGCAAGTCTCGAGCCAATTTTTTCGGCAACCGAGAGTGGGGTGGCATCTTCTGGGTGAGAAACAATGGTTCCATCAGGCAGTAGAATTTCCAGCATAGTACAAATTCCTGGCACCCATCCAACGCGGTAGATGTGCGTTCAGAACGGGAATAATAGTGGTTCGGTTGATTCGCCAAGACAAAAGACGAATCTCTTGACTGAAATGTTCGCTGGTGCTTCTGCAATTGGCAATGGGGGGAGCAAGGATTATGAATCTATCGCAA
>JAYVBW010000799.1:0-2654 GCA_043750255.1 Pirellula sp. | reverse complement strand
CTGGACCATAAACAAGTCCCGCTGGCGACTCGTAGCGACCGCGACCGACTTCAATCAGAAATCCATAAAGCGGGTCTGAATCGTCTTCGTCTGAATTCCTCTTGAATTTAGTTGCCGTATTGCTCGGCGTTGTAGGCCTGTTATCATGGCTTGGTCGACTGGAGCGACTGGCAGCTTCGTCCGTTTCAGGTGGCTCCGTGTTGGTTTTCTTTTTTGAAAACTTTTCCTCCTGATTCTTGATCTGGCCTACCTTGTCTAGCTGGTCTTTTGTAGCGGTTAGGTTGGCCTCGCTCTTTTTGGGCGTCTTTTTTGCAAGTGGTTTGTCGTCACCGACCATGCTTGCGACGGTTGGCAAGCTCCAACCAAACCATTGATTCAGACGTGGCTGCAGGACTACATAGGCGATAACGACGCCTAAAATAGCGACCGCCCATTTCATAGGTAACATGCGTAGAGCATTTACCGCAGAATCATTTCGTGCTCGCGACGTCATCTTTAAAGTGAATTATTGAAGAAGTGAAGAAATCGATAAAAAACCGCTGACAGTGTATTCGAACCGGGCGGTGGGCGGCAAGCGAATACGAACTCGTTACGCAATTAGAAATTTTCCAAATAATGCAAGGTTTAGAACCGCGGCTGCATTTATCCTTATCCAAAGCACAGTTTACGAGCGAAAACGTAGTGAGTACCGCATGTCCAATTGGCCTGAAACACGAATTAGCTTGATCCGACGGCTAGCCGATCGGAACGATGCTGACGCTTGGGCCTATTTCGAGGCTCACTACCAACAGCCGGTCTACCGATTCGCTCGCAGTCATGGCTTACAACCGGATGATGCCATGGACGTGGTCCAGGAAGTCCTGTTAGCGGTTCATAAGTCGTCCGCCAATTGGAAGCCATCCGGCCGAGTTGGGAGCTTTCGTGCTTGGCTTGCCGAAGCTGCACGCCGCGTCACGTTGCAAATCATTCGGCAGCGTTCTCGCATCGGTTGCGGTGTTGGCGGAAGCGGATTTGCAATGAAACTTGGAGAGATAGCCGAGAAGCTACCGTGCAACGAATCACAGGGCAGTGCTGAGGACGATCGCCGTTGGTCCTTTTACTGTGCGGCCTCGATCGTTGAAAAAGAAGTCAACCCGGAGCACTGGCTGGCGTTTTGGCTAACCGCAGTTGATGGCAAGTCCGCCGATGAGGTCGCTAGTCAACTTTCCATGAAGGCTGGAACCGTTTACTCAGCCAAGTGCCGCGTGTTAGCCAAACTCAAAGCGGCACTCGAATCGATGGGTTCAAAGTCCCCAATTCAAGGAGACAAAAGATGATTCTATGTGATCGACGAACCGCAGAACGACTGATTAGCGACTCGCTTAGTTTCGAAGAAACCAACCAGTTTGAAGAGCATCTTGCAACCTGCCCTACGTGCCAGGCAATGTTAGTTGAGGTTGCCGGAGGATCCATAACTCTCGACAGCGCCGCTGCCCTGCTTTCAAGCTCCATCGAATTGCCTCAATGGACTGACAAACAAAACTCGCTCCTAGGCATACGAACTGGCGAGACGTCGCATTCAATCCATTCGGTCGATCTATCGGTCCTGGGTCCGACCGACGACCCTGCGTCAATGGGGCGAATTGGAAACTACGAGATTCAAGGAATTATTGGACGCGGCGGAATGGGGATCGTATTCCGCGGTCTCGATTCCGCATTGAGCCGAAATGTTGCGTTAAAAGTACTTGACCCTGCCTTGGCAAGTGTCGCCGCCGCCCGCAAACGATTCGCAATGGAGGCGCGAGCCATGGCTGCTATTTCGCATGAGCACGTTGTCCCGGTTTACACGGTCGATGAACATCGAGGTCTTCCCTATTTTGCCATGGAGTATGTACCAGGTGGCACGCTCGAATCCCGCATTGGAAAGCAAGGGCCTCTGGATGTGCTATCCGTTTTGCGAATCGCACGTCAGATCGCGTTGGCTCTGTCGGCTGCTCACGAGTGTGGACTGGTACACCGCGATATCAAGCCTGCCAATATCTTGTTAGATCGAGGTGTCGAACGGGTTCGTGTCGCTGACTTTGGACTTGCGCGAGTCAACAGCGATGCGAGCCATACTCGGAGCGGGTTCATTGCCGGTACGCCTCAATTCATGGCTCCAGAGCAAGTGCGCGGTGAAACTTGTACGGAACAATCCGACTTGTTTAGTCTCGGGACGGTCATGTATGCGACATGCACCGGGCATTCGCCCTTCCGAAGCGAATCGATCTATGGTTCGATGCAACGTATCGTGCATGAAGAACCGCGATCGATTTGCGAACAAGTACCCTTCATTCCAGATTGGCTTGAACGCTTCATCATGAAGCTCTTGTCGAAGCAGTCTTGCGATCGATTTGCGGACGCGATCACTGTGGCTAACCTGCTCGAGCAAGAGATTGCTCACTTTGAAAACCCCACTCAGAATCCGAAGCCAGCAAGAATTGAGTATGGACTGGAAGAAGCGTCAACAGCGATGCGATGGAAAGTAATCGGTGCAGTCATTACCACCGTTATCTTCGTCGCTTGTTTCAGCATTCGGCTTACTTGGCCTGCTCCCGAAATCCAAACGAGACATGCAGAACTTACCTCATCCGTCGAAAGACCGCCGCTGTGGTCAAACGATGGAATGGAATCAG
>JAYVBW010000798.1:0-6067 GCA_043750255.1 Pirellula sp. | reverse complement strand
CTATCGATTCGCCGCACAGCGCGCAAGCTAAAACTGCATTCGCCATCCTCGTATCGTTATGAACGACGAATCGACCAAGTCAACATGGACTGGGCTTCGCGTCGTTGTTGTGAAATTATTTTGCAGACTGCGGGCGGACAGCTTCTATCAGGATCGGTAGACACAGGCCAGCGACTCGCTGAGCGAGCGCCGATATTGTTGCGAGAAAGCAAGATAGCGAGTGTCTTAGGAATCGAGGTGCCATGGGAACGCTCACTAGAGATCTTGGTACACCTTGGTTGTCACGTGACTGGGGATTCGAGCGATGCGAATGCTCGCGTTGCTTCACCAAGCTATCGAGCGGATCTGACACGCGAAATCGATTTGATAGAAGAGATTGCGAGAATCCACGGATATGAGCAGATTCCTGAGGATGCCGCAGTACCGTTGGTTTCGTCCACCAGACGCCCAAAGGACATCATGATGGAAACGGTCCGACGAGTGGTTTGCTCTTCGGGTTTTGACGAGACCATGACACCCAGTTTGATCGGTAAATCGCTGACGTCCGCGTTATCGCCTTGGACGAATGAAGATGCGATGACAACGCTCATTCCATTGCTGGAAGGTGCGAATCAACTGCGTCGATGCTTGATTCCTAGCTTGATCGCAGCGAGACTTTACAACCAATCGTTATCGAACCGGGATTCGCAGTTATTTGAAACAGCGAATGTTTACTTGCCGCGAACAACTGGTTTGCCAGGCCAGCAATTCAATCTGGGCGTTATCGGATTGTCGGACATCCGAAGTTTGGCGGGAACCTTCGAAGAGATCTTGCATCGCGTTTGCGGACCTGACTTCATGCAATCGGAACTTTCCAAGTGTGTAGTCTCGTGGAACACCTTGACTCCACAAAGTGGCATCGCATGGCAGGTTGACGGCGAGACGATCGCTTGGGTTGGCCAATTGAATAGGTCGATCGTCGATTCACTGAAACTGGATTGCGCGGTTGCAGTGGGCGAAATGAATCTCGATATGTTGCTCGAACATGCGAGACTGGTTCCGCAACTGCAGGCGATTGTCTCATTTCCAACCATCGAACGCGACCTCAACTTAATCCTAGACGAAACCACGCAATGGCAATCGATTTCGACTGCCATTCAGAAGGCTGCGGGACCACTTTGCATCAACGTTGTGTTTCGCGAGATCTATCGTGACACCAAAAAGGATGGCGATGGCAAGAAACGCGTTCTGCTGAGTTTGCACTTAAGAAGCGACACTGAAACGCTGACTGGCGAACAAGCGGACACCGTCATGCAAAATGTCTTGTCCGCCTGCAAAGCTACGTTCCAAGCGACGCTGTTGCAATAAAAGCGTTCTTTTCAGCTTTTCGGATTCGTAGCCTTCAGAATAGGTAAGTTCTTGCTAAGCCATTGGTTTGCCCAGGATGCGTTGGGCTCTGATAAAGGGACTTTGGGAGTCTCTGAATAATTGACGACCATATCATAGCCTGCGCGATCATAAGCCGTGTTGAGTACCAACCCCAAATCTAAGTCTGCATCGGGATCTTTCGGTAGCAAGGGTATTTTGATGATGGGTAACCTCTGCGTCAGCAGAATAGGCCAAAGCACTCCTTTCGGTCGTCCCCCATGTTTCGAGACATGCACCAAATAGTCGTGAGGCGGCAACTGCTCACCTGTATAAATCGGAACTCCGTTGCGAAGCAAATCGATTTCGACCAAATGAGCAGGCGACTGCAGTACTTCGCGCCGCTTCGATTCGTATTCGCCACGGCCTCGGGCACCAACTATTTTGTTCGAAGGACTTAAAATCTCGATCACAGTAACAACTTGTCGACCGGCACCATCATAGATCACGATACGAGCTTCTCGAATCTCTTCTTCGAACATAGTGGTTGCCACCACGGGCTCCGCTACAGCCACATCTGTTTCTCTTCCTATGTGATCTCGAGGAAGAACCTTGCTGCCTAACAATCGACTCGAGGCCATGATCGCTACGTCGGGAATGAGGACACTCCTGCCGGGATCCCGGTCGTCGGAGATATAGACTCGGTCTTCGACCATGGAATGATAAGCTGGACGCAAAAGCAAATTCAGTCGTTCGCGAATCGCCGAAATCAATTCGTGATGAAAATCAGGCCAAAGTTCCGGTGCCTCCAAATACGGGTCCATTCCTGGAAAAGGTGAAGGCATGGTTTTGTCCTAAAAATGAAAAATGACTGAATGGTTTCCAAACTATTGTACGCCATATCCAATGGCGACCAAAACGAATAGTGGAATCGACAAAAATTATGAGTTGGAATGCAGGGTTGGACTCAGGTATAGCAGGGACGAACTTCCAAATTTATGCGACTTGTGTCAGTCGCCGATTCTTTAGTTCGTAGCGTTTTTGCATTTGTGCGGCCAGAGATGACGAATGCGTTACTACGATCAACACCGTGGTTTCTTCTTTCGGAACCTCCAGCAATAACCTGGCCACGTTTTCCGCAGACTGCTGATCCAAGTTTCCGGTCGGCTCGTCAGCTAACACGATCATCGGTTTAAGAACGAGCGCGCGTGCGACGGCGACTCGCTCGCGTTCACCACCTGAGAGCTGGCTTGGCAAATGGGATAGACGATGCTTGAGGCCAACTCGTTCGAGCAACGCAATCGCTCGATTGCGAATCGCTAGCGATGGTTTACCCGTAGCGAGAGCTGGTAACAACGTATTCTCTAAAACGTTCCACTGTGGAAGCAAATGATGGTCCTGAAATATGAATCCGATCCGCTCGTTTCGGAAGCGCGCTTGCTGATTCTCATTGAGTTGATAGGGATCTTGACCGCCGATGCGAACGGTCCCGCTCGTGGGCGGATCCAACGTACCAAGGATCTGTAACAACGTCGATTTTCCCGATCCGCTTGGACCGACTATTGCCAAATTTTCACCAGCGTTCATGGAGAACGAAACACTCTCAAGCACGACGATCTCTTCCGTCAGAGTCGGATAAACTTTTCGAAGTTCGATCGCTTCAAGCGTTGGATTTGTCATTGGAATGAGTCTTTAACCAAAGATCATGGTCTGGACCATGTGCTGCAAGAAATACATCGCAACTCCAGCTAGATATCCGGCCAGCGCCAGCGGAGCAATGCGGCGAGCATACCACATGAAATCGATCTTCTCTAGCCCCATCGCCGCAACGCCCGCTGCGGACCCGATGATCAAACAACTACCCGTCCCGGCACAATAGGCCAGGAAGACATTCCCTATCCTTAACTAACGGTTCTCAATAGGCACGATTTCGCGTTTGAGATGTCCCGTGTACACCTGACGCGGGCGACCAATGCGAGTCAATGGAGAGTTTTGCATCTCGATCCAATGGGCGATCCAACCGGGCAGACGGCCAATGGCAAATAGGACCGTGAACATTTGAATAGGTATCCCCATCGCACGGTAGATAACGCCCGAATAGAAGTCGACGTTAGGGTAAAGCTTTCGTTCGACGAAATACGGATCGAGAAGTGCGACCGCTTCAAGTTCCTGAGCGACTTCGAACAAAGGATCATTAAGATGCAACTTGTTGAGCAACACGTCGCAAGCCGACTTGATGATCTTGGCACGCGGGTCGTAGTTTTTGTAAACGCGGTGTCCGAAGCCCATGAGCCGGAAATTACTCGACTTGTCCTTTGCCATATCTACGTACTTTTTGACGTTGCCACCGTCGTCTGCAATTTGTTTGAGCATGTTCACACAAGCCTCATTCGCACCGCCGTGGAGCGGCCCCCAGAGTGCACAAATACCAGCCGAAATGCATGCGAACAAATTTGCGTTGGACGAGCCGACCAAACGGACAGTAGAAGTGCTGCAGTTCTGCTCGTGATCCGCATGAACGATCAACAATAGATTTAGGGCGCGAACAAAATCAGGATCTGGCTGGTACCGTTCGCTCGGCAAAGCAAACATCATACTTAGAAAATTCTGGCAGTAGTCCAAGCTGTTATCAGGGTAAATAAACGGCTGCCCAAATGCTTTCTTGTAGCTATACGCCGCGATGGTTGGCAGCTTGGCAATGAGTCGATGGACGGAAACCTCGACCTCCTCGGGATCGTGGGGATCGAGCGAATCCTGATAAAATGTCGACAACGCACCCACAACGCTAGAAAGAATAGCCATTGGGTGCGCATCGCGAGGAAATCCGTTATAAAACGTTCGCATGTCTTCGTGAAGCATCGTGTGCTTCTCGATCGAATCCTTGAACTGCCCCAATTGCTCCTTCGTCGGCAGGTCGCCATAAATGATCAAGTAGCTCGTTTCCAAAAAATCGCAGTGTTCTGCCAGTTCCTCGATAGGATAACCGCGATAGCGAAGGATACCTCGATCTCCATCTAGGTAAGTGATCGAGCTCGAAGCTGCGGCTGTGTTGGCAAATCCATCGTCAATGGTTGTGTGGCCAGTATCCTTGAGTAGCTTGGATATATCGATGGCACGATCATTCTCCGTCCCTACGAGAATGGGTAGTTCAATTTCTTTGCCACCAATAGTAAGCTTGGCTGGTGATGCGTCAACTTTAGGAAAAGCGATCGAGGCGCTCATGAATTGCTCCGCTGCGAACGGTTTTTCCAAACGCAGCATGAAAAAAGGGGGGACAAATTTGCTAAAGCAGTGTAACGGGAAGAAAGATTCGCGACAATCAGCCAAACACCGGGATTTGAACGCATCAACGCGAACCAATTTTACCAGCGTAACTCAATTAACCAGTTAGTTTCATCATCGAAACTCCCCACGTCTCGAGTTTGCAGCCCAGACTGTAAAGATGTCTACGACCTCCGATAGGATCGCAGCCTTATCGGACTTGTTCGGCTTCGCGATCGCGTAATAGCGTCAGTCTTCCGATCGCTTCGTTTCAAAGTAGCCGGATGGAATATTCGTTGGGCAGCCAGTTCGCAACTAAAAGTGCTGGCTAATCTAATACTTTTGTCGGCTGCGTCTTTTTGTCCTGCCTTTTTGTCCTGAGCCGATGGCAACGAACGGCACGACGATTGCACGCACTGGGTCTAAATTAACATTCCGATATGGCCGTTGTAAGACCGAAGGCTACAAAGCCACTGGTGCAGTCCTCTCAATTAGCAATATCCCGAGCGATAGATCGAGCGAGTTAACACATCCGGAAAACTTCCTGGACCAGCCATCAAAAGCCCTGCAATTTTAGCTGCGGCAGGTTCGATAGCTACCATAGAGTCGCGTCACGCAGGTTTTTTTAACAACCTCCAATTAAAAAACGTGACCGAAAACGCATTTGGCCAAGAACAATCGTTTGAACGGCCCTTCTCAGTCGAGGAAGTGGTGAATTTTGCGAAACCGTATTTGCAGGATGTTCCGGGTCCGCCTTTGACTTTTAGTACAGATACTTCAGCTCGATCTGACGCTAACGACATCGCTATTCTGAACTTTGCACTTGCTCTAGAATATCTGGAAGCGGAATTCTACAACATCAATGTCCCGAGATTCTATCCGTAGCGAGTTAGTCTATCGAATAACTCCCTGACGCATTTCTTGCTAATAGTTCAGTTTTACAGACGCGGCACACTTTAGGGATAGTTATGAACGTGATGAGTTGTTGCTGAGATTCTTAGCCATTCATCACGCCCTTTTTAACTCATATCAAATGCTCGGAACAAGAAGCATCGGTCGAAGTCTTTAACGAAACGGACTTTCGACGTTTGTTGTATTCGGAGCGATGACGACAACTAAGCCCAATTGGACAGTAAAGTCAGCTAACTCGACTGGCTCCAGTTCAACGCTGGAGGACGACGAATCCATTGTCAGTCGAACGGAAAGAGTTTCCGAGCAGATAAAATCATGGTTTTCGAGAATCGCGATTTGAATTGCCGGTTCGTTACATTGCAAAGTCACCTCGATGCGATCCGTGAAATTGCATCGACGTTTCTTTCGCATATCCTGGATCAGTCGGATGGCATCTTTTGCAATCCCTTCACGAATCAACGCTTCCGTCAATTCCGTGTTGAGTGCGACCACGCAGTGCGATCCTTGGGACGCAGCCCAACCCGCTTTGGCGTTCATGCGAACCTGGATA
>JAYVBW010000797.1:0-4888 GCA_043750255.1 Pirellula sp. | reverse complement strand
CGTTTTTTCGCGAATTTCCCATAGCCCATTGTGGAATCGTTTGTCAAACTTACGGGCGATTCTAATGAGATTTTCACAAAGGAAAGAGAAAAATGCAGTCCGAAGATTCCGATGACGAAGTTGAATCCCGATTGGACGGTTTGGTTGCCGCGATTGAAGCGGAGGATAAAGCAGCCATCTTGGATTGGATTCGCAATGAGCACTTTACGCTGGTTTCGCTTAGCAACGACGAAGAGTCCCTCTCTGCGATGATTTTAGAGACCGAAGAATTTCCTGCCCTTGTCGCGTTTCTCAGCTCTGAACATGCGGAGCAATTTGTGGATTCAATTTCCGATCAGATCGAAGGTGAAGAAGTTGATTTGTTCGAGGTTGCCGGTGAGGATTTGCTCGCGCCGCTTTCCTCCGAGTTCGGATTGTTGATCAATCCTGAGTCGGACGACGCCGTCATGATCGAGCCGACGCTGTTGCAATTGGACTCGTAGTGCCTTTTCAATGTTGGGACCAGGGGTTGCGCTAATGTCAAAAAAACCTCGTTATGTCCTGGTCGTAACGGTCGAGGGCTTGGGCACAAATCTGGTTGGATGCTATGGCGGATCCATTGGTCCAACCAAGAATTTGGATAGCTTCGCTTGCCGATCGATAGTCTTCGATCAATTTTGGGCGGACACTTATCGACCGATAGACATATTGGAGTCGATGTGGACAGGCAACCACTTTGCTACACGGATCGATAACCCGTTTGCAAAAAGCGATGCATTGTTCGATCAAGCCATGTTGATAACCGACTCCGTTGAGATAATAGAAGAGTCTACCCGAGGAGACTTTGGCAGCGTTCTGTTGGTGGACGCACTGGCGGTTGATGCGGCTGAAGACGATCAGGCTCAGATCACAAGGTTGTTTGAGGCGGCTTTAGGACAGTGGGCGATGCATCGAGATGAATATCCTATTTTGTGGATCCACTCAAGAGGCCTGAACGGGGATTGGGATGCACCTTATGAATATCGTTGTGTGATGTGCGATGAAGGTGATCCGGAACCACCCTTGGATACACCTCCTGGTCAACTGACAATAACCGAGGAGACAGATCCGGACGAAGTCTTCGGGCTTGCGTGTGCCATGGGTGGTCAGTCGATGGTCTTGGATGAAGCGTGGTCGATGATTGAGGAGATCCTGGGGGAACTTGGGATCGCTGACGAATGCTTGCAAGTGCTGGCAGGAGTCCAGGGCTATCCCATTGGGGAACACGGCTGTGTGGGTCATGGAGGAGACGCACTTTACGCCGAAACGCTTCATTTACCCTTGGTGATACGGCCGGGCAATCAGTTGGATGTTGGAGTGAGAGTGCCGTTTATCGTCCAGCCCAATTCTATTTTGAAAACTATTGCTGGATGGCTGGGAGTTAATGATAGAGAGTCTACTCCCGAGAGCATGTGCACTGACATGGTTTCTGAGATTGAACCGTTACCTGCGGAACACTGGCCGACCAAGAATCAGCTAGCGTATTCCTGCTATAAGGGCCAAGTGCACGTTGCCGTACCTGCTTGGAGTTGCCGATGGTCGGCTGGCGAAACGATTGATGGAATGGGCACGCAACGGGTGGAGTTGTTTGCGACACCTGACGATCGATGGCAGCAAAACGAAGTGTCTCAGCGAGCGCAAGCGATTGTGGAGGAACTTACTGAACATCGCGACGAATGGCTGAGGTACTGCGTTGAAGAGGAATCGATCGAGCGGACACCGCTCAGCAGCGATCTAACGCATCCCATTCGGTAGGCGATCTCCGCTCCTAGGTTGAGGGATAAGTGCCCATTGAGCATACAGACGTAGCAGGATTGGCATGAACAGCGATGAAATGTTTTGTTCCTATTTGGAACATTGCCGAAGAACGGTATTTTCGACAAATGGGGCAACGGTTAAGATGTCTGGCTAGTCGTTGGACCGCGATGAGGTGTTTTGGGCTCATAGCTCAGTTGGACAGAGCAACGGATTTCTAATCCGTAGGTCGTAGGTTCGAGCCCTACTGGGCCTATTTTCGGGGTCATCCCTACCCCCCCAGACACCATCAGAACCCTGTAATTCGCAGGGTTTTGTTGTTTCATGGCCGCCAATGATGGTTCTGGCACGTTTGGCAAAAAGGGGACCGGATACACATTCGCATGTCCGCTCGTTCAATGCACTTTGCCTTAATGCTGGCCCGTCTCAATCACACATCGAGCGAGCCAAGTCGGGCATGACAGCAAGTCAGATGAATATTTCGCAGGTCAAGTTCCGAGCTACGCCGATTCCCATCTCCCACTATCCGAGCAAAAGCGGATCGTGTCGAAGGTGCTGTCGCTGTGCGACGCCTTGCCGCACACGATTGTGTCTTCTCCGCCGCTGCCAAAACAAGAGCGGATCGTTACCACCTTCAACCAACCTCGACCGCTAGGTTGCTGTCGTGGTCTGGAAGTGGCCGTCGACAAATGCTTTTGCCATGGCCTTGGGGACTTCGGCTTCCGCCAAGACGAGATTTGCCCTGTTCTCCGCTACCTTGGCCTTCATCACTTGTTCGGATGCGATTGCTTCCGAACGTCGTTGTTCGGCTTGGGCGCGAGCCATGCGAACATCCGCTTCAGCCTGATCAGCTCGAAGTCTTGCTCCGATATTTTGACCGACTTCGATGTGTGCAATATCGATGGATACGATGGTAAACGCAGTTTGATTGTCCAATCCACGCTTGAGAACCGTCCTGGAAATCAGGTTTGGGTTTTCCAACACAACCAAATGCGTTTCGGAAGAGCCGATCGAGCTGATAATGCTCTCACCGACACGTGCGATGACTGTTTCCTCTGTTGCCCCACCGATCAACTGTTCGAGATTCGTTCGAACCGTTACACGAGCTTTGACACGCAGTTCGATTCCGTTCCGAGCAATTGCTGACAGGAACCCACTGCCACTGTGCTTTGGGTCTGGGCAATCGATAACACGCGGATGGACAGACGTCCGAACAGCATCGAGAACGTCCCGTCCTGCGAGGTCGATGGCAGCAGCCCGGTCGAAATCCAAATCGATGCCAGCTCGATGGGCGGCAATGATCGCGTTGATCACATTCATGACGTTGCCCTCTGCGAGATAGTGGGCCTCGAGACGCTGGGTACTAATGCCATTGGTGCGGTCGATGTCCAGGCCTGCTTGCGCGGCCATGATTTTTGCGTTCACAATAACTTGCGAACGCACTTGTCGGAAGTACATACCGATGAGGCTCGACATGGTGACGTCAGCTCCACTGGTCTTAGCTTGCAGCCAGAGGCTTCCAAAATTCCAAAAGACTACCAAACTGATCAAGCCACCTACCATTGCAGCAATGAGCAGTCCGATCATAACGAGCGTCTGAATGTTGACGTTTTCGAAGTTCTGTTGGGCGAAGAATACACTCATGGCCATTTGGTCTCGTTAAGTAGGACAGTCGGACAAAGGTATTGTGAACACAACAGGCTAGGATTAGCAACAGGGGCTAACCGGTTTTTCGAATCCAACCGCATCCTAGAGCTCGAGAGCCGGTGAAAACCGCTGCCAATTGTCCAGGTGAAACTGCATAACTAGGGTCCCGAAAATCCACACGAAACTGTTTTTCCGATAGACGTTCTACCCTTGCGGGCTCTGGACCCGAATTGTATCGAATTTGAACTTCGCCCTCCAAAATCGCCCCAATTGGGAAATCCACCAACCAATTCGACTCGTCGGCAATGAGCCAAGAACGAGCAAGTTCGGCCAGGGGCCCGATAACAACTCTCGATGATTCAGAGAAAATGTCGGTCACATAGTAGGGAGATCCCATTGCCACGCCCGTACCCTTGCGTTGTCCCACCGTAAAACCTTCGATCCCCGCATGCGTGCCAACGACCCGGCCATCCGATGTTACGATCTCTCCGGCCGTCGAAACGAGCGACTTATCGCGAACAAATTGCGCATGGGCTCCGGAGGTAACGAAACAAATCTCTTGGCTATCTTTCTTGTCGGCGACTCGGAGACCGATATTCGCAGCCATGCGCCGTATCTCAACCTTTTGATATCCACCGACGGGGAGCAGCATACGAGGCAGGAGCGAGCGAGCGATGCCCGTTAAAACGTAAGCTTGGTCCTTGCCGTCATCCAAGCCTCGATGGAGCTCGGGTGGATGACCAGGAGTCGTCGATGGGAGCATGCGTGCGTAATGTCCCGTTGCAACGAATTTTGCACCTGCCGCATCAGCGTAGTCGAACAGCCGACCGAATTTCAACCAGTTATTACATTGGGCACAGGGGTTGGGGGTTCGACCGTTTTGGTATTCATCTACGAAGTAATCTACGATTCGTTTGAAGTCCGACTCCAAATCCAAAGCGTAAAAAGGAATGCCAAACTTGTCCGCGACGCGTCTCGCATCGGCAGCATCGCTTGCACTGCAGCATCCTTGCTTGTGATCTAGCGAGCCTTGCAGGATGGGTAGGAGTGGATTTGGCTTCCCAGAATCCAATTCGCATGCCGCACTCGACTTTTCGCCATGTCGCATAAACACGCCGATAACGTCGAATTGCTGTTCAATTAAGAGTTGGGCAGCGACGCTGGAATCGACTCCGCCGCTCATCGCTAGCACTACACGATCACGTGGCATAACGGATTGGAATGTGGGCAAGTAGTAAAGTGGGATGATCTTAATTGATAGCTGTGACAGAGCACTAGCCTAAACCACACTTTACATGCTTTCGCGGAGAGTGGCAAACTGTCAATGTCCGACTCTGCCCAGAAATACAGCCAGTACCGTTTTGAACATCAGGCCGATATCACTCGCAATGGTCCTCTTGTCGGTATATTTCAAATCCATTCGCATCCAATCGGAAAAAGATATGTTGCGAGACTTTGAAATTTGCCA
>JAYVBW010000796.1:0-1723 GCA_043750255.1 Pirellula sp. | reverse complement strand
AATGGGATGGGGGTCCTGGCGAAATGCCAAGTTCAAATTCCATGGATTGAGTCTCAAGTCAAGTCGATTGCGTTACCAGGTAGCGGTCACGGTTCGCCGGTCTTGTCCGGCGGTCTAGCATTTTTGCTGTCAGCAGATTCCGAAGACGCAACACGGCACGTCGTGGCTGTCGACGTCGCAAAAAATGCGATCACGTGGACCAAGTCCTATCCATCAGTGACGCATAAGTTGCATAAGTTCAGTTCCTACGCATCGTCCACTCCTTGTACCGATGGAGAACGCGTTTACGTTGCTTGGGCTGATCCAGACAATGTTGTCGTCAAAGCTCTGACGCATTCCGGGGACGAGGTTTGGACTCGAAGTCTCGGACGCTATGTTTCCTCACATGGGTTTGGAACTTCCCCGATCTTGGTGGACGGTAAACTCATCTTGCTCAACTCCCAAGACGCTTTGGAACTGCCAGTGGGAGTCGAGCCTGGCGAAGATAGTATGATCGCGATGGATTGCAAGTCGGGCAAAACTGTTTGGCAAACAGCCTTGCCGACAAAGACAGTTTGCTATGGTGTGCCGTGCGTTCGAAGAGTTGGATCGCAAACCGAGTTGGTTTGTAGCACCACCGGCCAAGGTATGTTTGCATTGGATGTGAACAATGGTTCACTAATGTGGTCGCATGATTGTTTTAAGCTGCGAGTCTGCGCATCGTCTCTTTTACTCGGAAACATTCTCATTGGATCGCAAGGTAATGGCGGTGGCGGAGACAATCGCTTAGTCGCCTATAATATCGACTCCAAGAAAGAACTTTCTATTAACATAAAACCAGCCTTATCACCGTATGTTCCAACTCCAGTATCCGTCGACGGTTTGTTGTTTTTGTGGAGCGATAAAGGTGGGATCGTGACTTGCATCGAATTGGCGACTGGCAATACGCTTTGGAGCAATCGAATCGGCGGGGACTATTCGAGTTCTCCGGTTGTGTTAGGTAACAAGCTGATCAACGTATCCCAAGACGGGGTTGTGAATATCCTTGCGGCGAGTCGCGAATTTCAAAAACTCGGATCGGTGGAAACGGGTCGAGCTGTGCGTGCAACCATTGCGGCTGATAATGAACACATTCTACTAAGAACCGAATCCGAACTTCTGATTGTCCGTTAGGCCTGAGTGCAGAAATGGGCGAAATCTCGAATGCGACGACGCCTGTTTTGGATCTGTCTAAGCTGGTTGTTTTTCATCACAATTCTTCATGGCATTGTGAATCTCGGTTGGTTTGCGCAAACGAGTCACCATAACCACCCTGATCAACTGCGGTTCAGAGTTGGCTTCATTCCGGTCACATGCCATCTTACTTGCCCAGTCACACACTTCATCAACGAGAAGATGACTGGAGACGGACTCTTTGATCCGATTCGGTTCAATGGATGGCCAGAACTGAAGGAGACGTTTCTTGCCGACCGGCTCGAAGCAACTTTTCTATTGGCACCATTAGCAATTTCGCTGCGCGAACAAGGTGTTCCGATCAAGATCGTCTATTTGGGGCACCGCGATGGAACGGCTATGATGGTCCACACGGAATCAAAGATTCTTAAAATCGAAGAGTTGCGTGGTCGAACAATTGCAGTTCCCAACCGCTTTTCTAATCAGCTTCTAATCATCTACAAAGCTTTGCAAGAGCGGGGCATGTCGATCAAGGATGTCACCATTGTCGAAATGCCGCCACCCGATATGC
>JAYVBW010000795.1:0-2815 GCA_043750255.1 Pirellula sp. | reverse complement strand
GGACTGGAATAAGGAGCGAACCATAGTAAACCTCGACTTGCAATACGTGGGAGGATAGAGTCTCTATTAGTTAGCAGTTTATATCGCCCCGACTCTTTTTTCTACCCAGCTCTCGCCAATGACAGAAATCAACTGCTTCGGTTCCTTTCCAGAAACACGAATGAGGCGGAATCGCCGTTGGCCTTGGCTACGAGACATGTTGCGGGAAACACATTTTTCCGCCAGCAATCTTATTTGGCCAATTTTTGTAATCGATGGCAAAAATCAGCGACAGCCCATTGCAAGCATGCCAGGAGTGGAGCGGTTAAGTGTTGATTTGGCCGTGATTGCAGCAGAGCAAGCAGCTTCGCTAGGTATTGCTTCGATTGCAATTTTCCCTGTCACTCCGCCGGACAAGAAATCGGAGGATGGTAAACACGCCTTCGATCCCGACAATTTGATCTGCCGTTCGACACGTGCAATGGCTGAAAAGCTTGGTTCCTCGATCGGCATCGTTTGCGATGTGGCTCTCGACCCTTACACGTCGCATGGTCACGATGGCCTTTTGATCGATGGATATGTCGACAACGACGCAACAACAGCCATACTCTGCAAACAGTCTATAAATCAAGCCGCAGCGGGCGCGACGGTGATAGCTCCGTCCGACATGATGGACGGTCGAATCGGAGCGATCCGCAAAGCGTTGGACGAATCGGGCCATCAAGACGTTATTATCATGTCGTATTCGGCCAAGTACGCCTCATCGTTTTACGGCCCATTTCGCGACGCGGTTGGGTCTGCAAGCAACCTAGGTAAAGGGGACAAGAAAACGTATCAAATGGACCCGGCCAACACGGATGAAGCACTTCGTGAAGTAGCCATGGACTTGAGCGAAGGAGCTGACATTGTCATGGTCAAACCGGGAATGCCCTACCTGGATATCATTCGCCGAATTCAGGATACATTCCATGTCCCCGTGGCGGCATATCAAGTTTCAGGTGAATACGCGATGCTCAAGTTTGCAAGCCAAAGCGGCGCGATTCAGGAACGGGAATGCGTATTGGAAAGCCTTCTTGCATTTCGCCGGGCTGGTGCGACAAGTGTTTTAAGCTATTACGCACTTCAAGCAGCACAGTGGCTCAAAGATTAGGCGGCTTTCTTATTGGCCAAATCGCTTTGATTTAGTTTGTTGTAAAGCGTCTTCAGGCTGATACCGAGTTCTTCCGCAGCGGCTGGCTTGTTTCCTTGATGACGTTGAATCGCTTCCTGAACTGCCAGCAACTCCATTTCCCTGAGACTCAATGGATTGGAGGCCGAGCTTATTGACTTCACCTCGCGTTTGATCCGTTTGTCGACAAAATGTCGTGGCAGGTGTTCAGGCAGGATGGGAGGATGGTCGCACAGGATGGTTGCATGTTCGACAACGTTGGCTAATTCTCTAACATTTCCTGGCCAAGGATGCTGTTTGAATACAGCGATCGTATCCTCTGCGAAAATGGCTTCTAGCGTTGCGTGTTCCGGCCGATGACGCAGATACAAGTGGCGAGCGAGCGGCATTACGTCTTCCATGCGATCGCGTAAGGCCGGGACGTGAATTTCAAAAGCATTGATCCGAAACATCAAATCTTCCCGAAACGCTCCCGATTCAACCATGGATTCCACGTCGCGGTGCGTTGCGCAGACGACACGAACATCTACATGAAACGTTTGATTGTCACCGACACGTCTAATATCACCGCTTTCCAAAACTCGAAGCAATTTCGCTTGCATGGCCAATGGCAATTCGCCAATCTCATCCAAGAAAATCGTGCCACCGCTTGCAACTTCGAAGAGCCCATTGCGCTGAGCATCGGCGCCTGTGAAAGCCCCTTTCTTATGTCCGAATAGTTCGCTTTCGATCAAGTGTTCTGGCAATGCACCACAGTTGACTGCCACAAACGCTTTGTCTTTCCTCAAACTCTGGTCGTGCAATGCACGGGCTACCAACTCTTTGCCGCAACCCGTTTCACCTCGAATGAGCACCGTGCTTTGAGTGCGAGCGACTTTGCGAATCAGCGTAAGCACATCTTGCATGGCTTTCGAACTGCCAATCAGCTTTGGCGAGTTCGTTTGGGATGATTCGGATGAATGTTCCAGGGCGGCTGAATGCCTTTTAAGTTCACGCCGTGCCGCCACGCGTTGCAGCAACGATTGCAATTCAGACAATCGACACGGCTTGCTCAAATAATCGATGACACCGAACCTAAGGGCCGCAACTGCGGATTCGAGCGACTGTTTGCCCGTCAAAACAATCGACTCGGTTTTAGGCGATAGCGTTGCTGCTCGCTCAATGACTTGAATGCCGTTCATGCCCGGCATATCCAAATCGACAATCAAGCAGTCGAACGTTTCTCGCTGTAAAGCGGCTACCGCTGTATACCCGTCGGGACAGACGGTGACGCGGTGGCCCAAATGTGGCAACTCCATACGCATCAACTCTTGCAGAGAGGGCTCGTCATCGGCGAATAGAATGGAGAGCTGGCTAGGCTGCGTTTTTTTCATGGGTGGTGTCATAGTTTTGATTACTGACAGGTTGATTAGGCAAAATCACTTCGAATCGCGTGCCGCAGTTAATACCTTGGCTCTTGGGCGTAATTCGACCGCCGTGATCCGCGATGATACGGCTGGTGATAGGCAATCCCAACCCCGTTCCGCGACCATCGCGGCGTCGCGTAAAAAACGGTTCAAAAAGATGCTGCAAGACTTCTTCGGTCATGCCACATCCATTGTCTTCGATTACCATGCGAACGGAGTCGTGCAATGCTTCGAGCGTGATTCCAACACAACCGTCATTGCG
>JAYVBW010000794.1:0-3671 GCA_043750255.1 Pirellula sp. | reverse complement strand
CTAAATGGTTCTTGCCTAGCTCAATATATTCATTGGGATCGGCTCGATACACAAACGTATCGCCCGATTCATTGGTTGCAAATATTTTGTCGTCGACGAGTACGGGCGAGGAAGAAAACGTGCCACCCAAACGAACTTTCCAGAGCTCTTTGCCAGTCTCGGCTGACCAGCAGGCCGCGAATCCAGCGTCCAAGACTCCGTACAAGTACCCTTCGCGAACCAATAAGGAAGGCACGTAGACACGGCTTTCATTTTCCCATTCAAGCTTGCCTGAACCGTCGGCTGAAACCGCTGCCAGGTGGTTTTTCGGATAACCGCCACTTGAGAAAACGCGTTTCCCATCGGTAATTGTCGATGTTACACATTCCGTTGTTGCACCCGCAATTTCCCAAAATGTTTTTCCGGTTAGCGGATCGAAGCTTGAGATTAAATCACAACCAGTCATTACCAATTGATCTTTGCCTGCCACACGAAGTAAAATGGGAGAAGAATAGTTAGGAAGCTTGGGCCGTTCACGACGCCAAACGATCTGACCCGTGGTTCGATCCAGGCCAGCAATCGCGCCCCCAGCTTTGTTATCTGCGGAAATGAGTGCAAGCGATTGGTAGAGAGCAGGCGATGAACCAAACCCTTGATGTTCGACATAATCGCAAATCTTGGTCTGCCAAATTTGCTGTCCATCCAGACTCAGCGCCGTCGTCACTAACGCGCCGTCGTTTGGGAAATTGACGATCACACGTTCACCATCGCACGCTGGCGTGCTCGATGCGGCGGTAGATTTATTATTTTTCCGCATCCCGCCACTTGCATGAACGACCGTATTCCAAAGTTGTTTGCCGGTGGAACGACTCAGGCACAGGACCAACTGAGCACCGCTGGATTCATCAGCAGTTTGGAGAAAAATTCGCTCTCCCACCAAAGTTGGCGAGCCGTGTCCTCGCCCAGTTAAGGGAGCCTTCCAAATAATATTGCGATCCGCACTCCAAACTGCAGGGGGAGTCTGATTTGGCGAAGCGGATCCGTTTCGACTTGGTCCACGCCACCAAGGCCAGTCGCTTTCTGCGAATGTAAATCCGTCATTTAACTTGGCGACGTCCTCGGACCGCGTAATGTTCTGGCACGCAAACGTGAACACAACAAACAGGTTGACGTTTTGAACGATTCGAAATAGGGATGAGCGACGATTCATTGGATTTTTTGAAAGAAGAACGTGACGCTTGATTTGAACGCTGGCGATCGACAAATGGTACACGTTTTTAACCTGAACCGCCAAGCTATTCGTAAATCGGGAAGAAACATCCAAAAGCGCTTTCGCAGAATACTCCCGGATCATTGAATCGTTGGTTCCTGTTCAGGGCATGGATGCTCTCCATTTCCGGCTGCGTGAGTTCAAAATCCGCCAAATCAATATTCTCACGAAGCCGTTCCAGTTTGCTGGTTTTCGGGATGACAGCCGTGCCTCGCTGCACACCCCAGCGAAGCACGATTTGAGCGGCCGATCGACCATGGTCACTTGCGATCTTCTGAACAATCGGGTTATTCAGAACAGAGTCGCTTTCAGTTGCCATACCTATTGGGACGTACGATGGTGCACCTAATGGGGAAAAGGCGGTGACCGCAATATTAGCTTCGTGACAGAATCGAATAAGTTTTTGTTGTACTAAATAGGGGTGCGACTCCACTTGCAAAACGCTTGGTCGAATTCGGCACTGCGACAAGAGGTCGCGGATGAGCGACACGCCAAAATTACTTATCCCAATCGAACGTACCAAACCTGCGTCAAGTAATTCCTCCATCGCTTGCCAGGTCTCTCGAATCGGAACGGCGTCGGGCACCATCCTTGGTTGAGAATCTTTTGGATCCCCGAACCAGCCTGCAGGATAGCGAGTCTCCATAGGGACATACTGAAGCGCTATTGGGAAATGGATTAAGTACAAGTCCAAATAATCCAGTTGCAAATCGCGGAGCGATCGAAGGAAAGCTGGCTTGACGTGCTCCGGCCTGTGATAGGTGTTCCATAATTTGCTCGTCACCCATAGGTCAGCGCGCTGGCAAAGTCCTTGACGAGCCACTTCCGCGATTCCGTCGCCGACGTTGACTTCATTGCCATAGTCAGCAGCACAATCCAAATGGCGATAGCCGATCTTCACCGCTTCAACAGTTAGCGCTGCCGCCTCGGATTGTTCTACTTTCCAATACCCCAGCCCTACGGCGGGCATAGGTTTGGAATTGGAAACGGCAACAGCGAGGTCGCTTTTTTGAGAAGCAATCTTCGTTTGGTTTGGAGTCGACACGGCGTTGGATTGATCGATCGTAGCGGTAAGAATTAACAGAGGAGGCAAATAGCTACAGACTAGGCAAACAGCTCAGGCACAGCGAGAGCCTTTACTAACTCTCTTGGCTGATTGAGATGATTGTAAACAATCGTTTCTGGGTCGATACCGAACGAATGATAAATCGATGCTAACAATTGGGCTGGATGCAAAGGTGACTCGATAGGCGCACTAGCGGTCTTGTCACTCTTTCCATGGACATATCCTCGTTTGGTCCCTGCGCCAGCAACGACAGCGGTGTAACAGTATGGCCAGTGATCACGACCATCGTCTGTATTGCCGTTGCCGCTCGTACTCACACCGCGTTCCGGTGATCGCCCAAACTCGCCCACGGCCACCACCAAAGTATCCTCAAGCATCCCGCGTTGATCCAAGTCCTCAATGAGCGTAGTTAACCCAGCGTCCAACATGGGTGCAGATTGATTTTTCATCCTTTTCGACAGATCGGTGTGATGATCCCACGAATGGTTATCGCTATTCGCGACTTTTGGCCAAATGACTTCAACCACTCGCGTTCCAGCGTCCACCAGTCGTCTCGCTAACAGGCAACTTTGACCAAACGCATTTCGGCCATATGCATCGCGAAGCACTTCGGGTTCCTGGCTCAAATCAAAGGCTTCTCGGGCCTTACCCGATACCACCAACGAAAGTGCTTGCGAGAAATACTCATCCAACTGTTGGTTCTCGACCGCAGCATTAATAATCGGCATCTGGGCGTTGATAAGGTCTCTCAATGCAGCACGTCGTTGCAATCGGACGGCAAATACCTCGGGTCGCAACTGTAGGTCGCTGACGTTGATGCGGTCCATCTTGTTCACGTCTAAGTCATCGCCGTCAGGGAACAAAGTGTATGGATCGTATGCTTTGCCGAGAAATCCGGCATAGCCTCCTTTTCCAACCACGTTGGACTCTTGAAGTGGTCTCGGCAACGTCACAAAAGGCAACATGGGTTCGTCTGCTGGACGCAAACGAACAATATTTGAACCGAAATTTGGAAAGTCCTTTGGCGTTGGGGGTTCTAGCTGTCCCGAAGGGCTGACTTTATCCGTCGTGTAGCCGGTCATCATTTGATAGATTGCCGCAGTGTGATTGAATAGACCGTTCGGAGTGTAACTCATCGAACGAATCATCGTGAATCGATCGTTGATAGTGCTTAGGCGTGGCAAATTCTCTGTAAATTGAATGCCTGGAATCTTGGTCGAAATGTTGCTGAATACGCTTTTGACTTTGTCCGGAACGTTTTCCTTAGGATCCCAGAGGTCCAAATGACTCGGGCCGCCTTGTAGATACACCATGATCATCCGTTTGGCTTTATTCCAACCTGGGGCTTTGGCGCTT
>JAYVBW010000793.1:0-2215 GCA_043750255.1 Pirellula sp. | reverse complement strand
CAGTAATATACACAGTGGCGGAGACGAAGCGGCTCAGTCCAACGCACAATCTATGCCTCCGTTCCGCTTCGCTCCAGTTGGCATAGATTGCTATTCGTTTCGTTCGTCGTTTTGATATGATCCAACCCGAAAACGTGAATTGGTTAGCCACCATCCAGAAAAGCAATCCATGCGTCCGGCGAAACTCAGCTAAAAATATTTAACGTAAAACATGCAGACGCAGAACAACTGTCAACCACAATTCGTCCGTTGTTCATTCCACGACTGGATTCGACAACGGTTATCGTGTTTGACAAACGTACCAACACGGTTATTGCTAGGGGGCCCAAATCAGAACTTTCCATCCTCGAAGTTGTTTTGTTGCGACTTGATGAGCCCGATACATCCAAATAGAAACGACGAACAGTCCATTGCGGCTAAGTGCCTATCGTCCGCCTGGACTTTTAGAGACTTTACTTGCCGCCACTAGCTGAATGGTGTCGTTTGTCTTGATATGATGTGATAATGGACACACTTTACATCGAGACAACAATTGTAAGCTACGCGACAGCGTGGCCCAGCAAAATCGTGCAGATTGCGGCGATTCAAGAACAAGCACGCAATTGGTGGAGCATCGAAAGACCAAAGTTCGAACTCGTCACTTCCCAATTGACGCTTGACGAAGCGGCTTCGGGCGATCCAGTTGCCGCAAAAGAACGGCTGAATCTATTGGACGGCGTCCCCATTATGCCGATCTCTCAGGAAGCCGAGTTACTTGCAGATAGAATTCTTGCTGGTCACATGATGCCCCAAAAAGCAGCGGCTGATGCACTGCATGTTGCACTCGCTGCCTTGGCGAGAGTAGACTATTTACTAACGCTAAATTGCAAGCACATTGCTAATGCCCATGAACTGCCTCGAGTCTATCGCTTGCTCGCAAGCGAAGGCTTAAGCGGTTTACTGATTTGTACACCTGCTGAGTTTCTTGGGGGACTCATACCATGAACGATCCAATTCTTGATGATTTGCATTCGACTCGGGAGCGACTATTGGCTGAATCTGGCGGAACGCTAGCAGGCTTGGTTTCGCGATTGCAAAAGGAGCAATCCGAATCAGGGCGGAAGATTTGGGTACCAAGACGAACAAATAATTGCACCGAAGCCGACGGTCGGCCGCAACTTGATGGAAACCCAGTCCCGTCGGCTCGGTGAATTCGGTCGTTGAACTAAACCGCTTCGCCTACGAGCCACAGTAATCGAGATAGGCTTCTTCTCGCTTGGGCTGACCCCTTTAAGTTCTCCTCGCAACCATTGCTCGTTGAACGTACTTAGCCAGGATATCTGTTTCTAAGTTCACTTCATCACCGACTTGCAGGTTGCCCAGAGTTGTGTTGCCAAGCGAATGCGGGATGAGCGAGACGCTAAAAAAATGGTCGTTTGCGTCAACGAGGGTCAGGCTAACACCATCGACGGTGATCGACCCCTTTGATGCCATTTGGCGAAGCAGATTTAACGGTGCCTGAAAAAAAAAGTAAGCCCATTCCCCTTCGTCGCGACGACGCTCGAGGATGCCTAGGCCATCGATATGCCCAGTCACGAAATGACCACCCATTCGATCGCCTACTTTCAACGAACGCTCACAGTTGGCGGATTGGGACGTCTTAAGCTTGCCGAGGCTGGTACGTGAGAGCGTCTCCGCACCCAATTCAAACCAACATTTTGTGCCGTCAATAGCGACAACGGTTAGGCAGCAGCCATTGAGTGATATGCTGTCGCCGATACGAACTCCATCACAGATCGGACCCAGGTCAAAGCCCATGCGTTTGCCTGCCCCCTCAATGAGCGACTCCATCAAAGGAACTTTCGCTTCAACCAAACCCGTAAACATGAGCCTTCTCTCGTTCTTATTCTTTTCTGACGACAGGATTTGCCGCAGTCATCAAGCGTGTTGCCTCCAGCAGCTCAATAATCTGTTCCACGGTGAGTTGCTCTGCTCGAAGATTCGGAGCGAGTCCAAGTTTCTCGAGTATTTCATCGATCTGTGGCTTGGAGAGGTCGTCCTGCGTTGCCGTGAACAGTTGGCTCCGCAAGAATTTTCGACGATGAAAGAAGAGAGCGCGCAGTCGAGAGTGGTAGAACTCGAGGTCGACGATGCGACTTCGCTTGGCAGGATTGGGCGTAACGCGAATGATGGCAGAATCCACTTTCGGGCTAGGCCAGAAGACGCTCGGTGGCAA
>JAYVBW010000792.1:0-2515 GCA_043750255.1 Pirellula sp. | reverse complement strand
AATCGCTTCATGATCGGACCACCATCAATACGGGCGTCGACAACAACCAATTCCTCGGCGCTGTACGAACGTCCACCATTTTGGTCTGTATCTCCAGCGCTACCAACAGCACTCTTGATCACCTTTTCCAACATCCGTGCTCCACGGTTAGGTTGATATCGGAGCATCTCTAGTGCTTCGTCCGCAAATTTTCCTCGCACTAAATCGGCCAGTGGTCTGACCTTTCTAGCACTGATGCGTGCGTATCGATGTACGGCTCGGTAAGCCATGATTGTTTCCTGTTTCCTAAAAAATTACTTCTTACCACCCTTACCGCCGTGGCCGCGGAAGGTTCGCGTCGGCGAAAACTCGCCGAGCTTGTGCCCGACCATGTCTTCCGTCACGAATACCTTAATGTGTGCTTTTCCGTTATGAACCATGAAAGTCGCTCCGACAAACTCAGGAACGATTGTGCATCGTCTAGCCCAAGTTGTAATCGGCATGTTGTCGTTTTTCTCGCGGGCCTTTACAAGCTTCGCATACAATTTTGGGTCTACAAACGGACCCTTTTTTGTCGAACGTCCCATACGTCAGAACTCTTCCCTTAACTATCTCAGTTTCAGTTGACCGTAACGAACCGACTTGCGTCGGCGAATAATAGCGGAGTTGCTTGGTTTGCGGGGTCGACGCGTGTAACCGCCCTTTGCCAATTTGCCCGTCGGGCTCACTGGATGGCGACCACCCTTCGTTCGTCCCTCACCACCACCGTGCGGGTGATCCACTGGATTCATTGCCGTACCGCGAACGTGAGGTCTCCAACCCTTCCAACGATTTCGACCGGCCTTGCCGATTCGGATCGCTCCATGGTCTGGATTGCTTACCTTCCCAATTGTTGCTCGGCATTGACTCGGCACTCGTCGGATTTCGCCACTCGGCAGTTGCAACTGCGCCCAACCGGACTCGCGAGCCATTAAAACGGCCGACGAACCAGCAGAACGACAAAGTGCAGCGCCGCGTCCAAGCGTCATTTCCACACAACAAACTTCCGTCCCAGGTGGAATGTTCTTCATTGGCAAACAGTTACCCAAAGTCGGCGGCGCATCTGCTCCATTGAGCAACGTTGCACCAGCCTTGAGGCCATCTGGAGCCACGATGTAGGACTTTTCGCCATCTGCATAATGCAACAAGGCTATTCGTCCCGATCGGTTTGGATCGTATTGAATCGAATCTACCTTTGCAGGTACACCATCTTTCTTCCGTTTGAAGTCGATGATTCGATACATTTGTTTGTGTCCGCCACCACGATGTCTCGAAGTGATGAAGCCTTGATTATTTCGTCCACCATGTCGCTTCAACCGTACGAGCAGCGCCTTCTCAGGCACCGCACCCGGTGTCAGCTCAGCGAAGTCACTAACCGACGAATTCCGTCGACCTGCTGAAGTTGGTTTGTATACTCGTATGCCCATGATCGTGTCCTGCGGTTTCCTAAAGAAGGCACTTCCTAAAAGAAGTCGATCTTGTGTTCGCTACTAAGTTTGACGATCGCCTTTTTCCAAGCCTTCGTCACACCCAGACGAGCGCGATAACGTCGCGACTTGCCTTGGCGGTTTTGCGTTGCTACAGCCACAACCTTGACATTAAACAGTTCTTCGATCGCTGCCTTGATGACGGTTTTATCCGCCAATGGATTGACCTCGAACGCGTAACGGTTTTGTCGAGTTGCCTTGTGAACACCCTTTTCCGTAACGAGCGTACGCAAAACCACTTGATGTGGAGTCAGTACGATTTTGCTTTTCGGTTGTTGCTTTGCCATGATTAATTTCTAAGTTGTTTACGATTGAAATCGCCTTAAGCGCCCGTTCGACCGAACACTATGCACTCGCTCTTGCTTTGATCCAGTCTAGAGCTTCCCTCGTCATAACCAGCTTGCGAGGTCGCAGCACGATCAATGCGTTGAGATCCGCTACCGGGCTAATTGTCAGCCCCTCAATGTTTCTACCACTAAGATAGACGTTTCGATCCAAACCGCTAATCGCCAGAGTCTTGGTTTGACCTTCTAGTCCCATCGCCTTCAAAGCAGATGCCAGCAACTTTGTCTTTGGAGAATCCATTTTGATTTGATCTACAACAATCACCGAGCCTGCTGCGATTTTGGAAGCGATAGCCATTCTGGTAGCCGCTTGAATCGCCTTGCGAGGCAATCGATAATAATAGGAACGCGGCTGACGAGCGTGGGCGTGTCCACCGCCACGACGAATTGGGCTTCGTTTGGAACCCATACGAGCGTTGCCAGTCCCCTTTTGCTTGTACATTTTCTTTGTCGAACCCGAGACTTCACCGCGGGCTTTCGTTTTATTACTTCCTTGGCGTTGATTCGCCAAGTACATAACAACGACGTCGTGGAGCAATTGCTTGCTGATCTTCGGAGCAAGCATGAGCGGGTCGATTTCGTAATCGCCCACTTTCGCGCCCGACATGTCATAAACTGGAAGTGTTGTCATCTCATTACGCCTAATATTCTCTAGCCGACTTTGTT
>JAYVBW010000791.1:0-1920 GCA_043750255.1 Pirellula sp. | reverse complement strand
GGTTTTTTCTTCTTTAGGTGCTGGCTGCATTGGCTGCGCGTCCGATGGCTCAACCGGAGTTTCGCCCTCCCGTACTTCACTAGCTGGCGCTTCGTGCTTGGGAACGTATCGCTTGGTAACGTCGATATCTTGAGGCATCAGCCATTCACCGCTTCGCAAGAGCATGCCAAGCGAACCGTGAGCCGTTCCATTACCATCTTTGACCTTCATCGCGAATTCGTTGGCATCTTTTGTTGCGGTTGGGAATACGACGCGAATGCATTTGATCCCTTGCGCCATCAGCTTTTCCGCAAGCGTCAACGCTCGTTCATTGCTTGCTGGGTCATTGTCCCAAGCGATGAAACACGTCTTGATATCGTTCTTTATGAACGCTTGATAAAGCTCGTCAGTAAAGCCTTGGTTACCGAACGAATAAGTTACATTGCGATAACCTGCGATCCAGAACGTTAACGCATCGATAACACTTTCGCACAAGATGATTTCTTTCGAGGCTTGGAACGCTTCGGCATTCCATACGCCCACGTGTGGACCTGACAAGTACCAGTGGCGTTCCGCCTTGGGTGTTCCTCGCATGATGCGACGGCCATAGATTTCACCGACTTTGTTGCCATCGAGTGCAACAGGGAACGTAATGCAACCTCGTAACGCTTCGTGCCCGGTTTCTTTCTTCATTACGCCCAATGCCGAAAGCCTAGTGCGTTGCTCTTTTCCGGCTTTGATTTGGTTGCTTGGAATGCGAAGTCCTATCGTGCGATCGCAGAAGCCGATTTTGAATTTGGCTATCGCTTCCGCATTATCCAGCCCGCGCGATTGCAGATATGCGACTGCATCGGGGTTTTCCTTGAGTCGCGAATGGTAGTACTCGGCTACTTGATTGAGTAGCTCGTGATCTTCGGCCGTTGGTGTGGTTGGGTTTTCCAATCGACGAGCGAATGCGGCTTTGGTTCCGTTGCTTGCCAAGACGCCAACCGCTTTGGCTTTGAGTAGTTCGACCGCATGGCGGAACGAGACTTTCTCAGCATGTTCGATCCAGTCAAAGCAGTCGCCTTGTTTGCCGCATGCTCCTTTGCATTGCCACAAGCCTTTGGCTCGGTTGACGAACAAGCTTGGTGTTGTGTCTTCATGCAATGGACAACAGCCAATGTATTCGTTGGGTGTTGGTCGCTCTTTGAGCTTGGTTCCGTAACTCTCTATAAGTGTCACGATATCGAGTTCGTTGCGGATGTTGTCGAGTTCTTCTTCGCTGAAACGGGCCATTTTCGATTCTCCTTGCAGAATTCTGAACATTTTCCACTAAAGCATGGATGCATCATTGTGTAGCATGGAGGCAGTAAGGCCGTCAAGCATTGCTGTTTGCTTTTCTTCCAAAAATGCTTTAATTAAGGGGCATCGATAATGCATTCACACCGGAGCTTTCACCATATGCCACGTAAACAAGCAGCATCGAAGCAAGAAGGATTTGCCGAGAGATTGCGAAACCTTAGAACACAGCAAAGCCTTTCACAGACCGAACTTGGGGAGTTAGTGGCGATCCACTACACCCACATAGGACGGTATGAGCGAGGGACGAGCCGCCCGTCCGCAGACACACTCAATCGAATGGCTCAAACGCTTGGAGTTTCAACCGATTACTTACTCGAGGGGAACAACGAGCAAGCGGCTTGTGCTCATTTCGAAGATCGCCAATTGCTCGAACGGTTTCAAGAGATTCAACAGTTGAGCGATGATGATAAGCGTGTAATGCTCGTTTTCCTTGATGCGTTTCTGGCAAAGAAGAAGATCCAACTGCTAGTAAGCTAGTCCGTGCCACGCCACAACGTTTTTGTTGCTTGGCCCGATCCGCGTTCGGTCCTTCCGACAAAAACGTGTCGCCATTCGCTCCGTAAACTGCGCCCAGGTGTGCGACACGTTTTCATCTCC
>JAYVBW010000790.1:0-5954 GCA_043750255.1 Pirellula sp. | reverse complement strand
GAATGTTTTTGGCAAAAATCCAAACCAAGCAGGGACCAGCTATCGCGCGTGTTGCGAACAATTTTGCAACGGTCCTTGATCTATCTTCGTCAGGACTTCAATCGCTTGGCCAACTATTGTCAAGCGATCAGCTTGTGGAGCTGGCTCGCGATCTCCCCGCCGCCGCCGCTTCGATACCTTTAGAAAACGTCCAGTGGCTCCCGCCGATCGACGACCAAGAAGTCTGGGCCGCCGGAGTCACTTACAAGCGATCGCAAACCGCACGTATGGAGGAGAGCGAGGCTGCAGCAAGCTGTTACGATCGTGTCTACACAGCGGCTAGACCGGAACTCTTTTTCAAAGCGACGCCAAACCGTTGCACCGGCCATTTTGGCAAACTGCGAATTCGGACCGATGCGACCTGGAACGTCCCTGAGCCTGAATTGACTTTAGTACTTTCCAATCGAGGTAAAATCGTGGGCTACACGGTGGGCAACGACATGAGCAGTCGCGATATTGAGGGGGACAACCCACTCTATCTGCCACAAGCCAAAGTTTACAACCAGTGTTGCGGACTTGGGCCATGGATCACGCTGGCTGAAGCCATGCCACCCCGAGACAAGATCGGAATATTCCTCAAGATCATTCGCAACAATGAAACCGTATTCTCCGGTGAAACGGGTGTCTCGCAAATGGCACGTCAACTTGAGGACTTGGTCCAGTGGCTGATTCGAGACAATGACTTGCCCAACGGTGCCTTCCTGTTGACCGGGACAGGCGTAGTGCCCGACAGTTCCTTTACCCTCGCAAAAGAGGATACCGTACATATATCCATCAATGGAATTGGCACGCTTACTAGCACAATCGTCCAAGGTTAATTTTCGCTATTCGATTAGAAGTTCCGTAGTACGAATCAATGACAAATCCAACTCAACAAGTTTTGATCAATGGCCAATGGCGAGCAAGTTCGCGATCGGCAGTTTTTTCGCCATCGAACCCCACCCTAGGCCAACCAATCGCGATAGAATTTCCTGTTAGCCAATGGTCTGATTGCGATGAAGCGTTGACCGCTTCCGCGAGTGCATTTGCCGAACTGCGAGCGATGGCTCCAGAAGCGATAGCGTTGTTTCTCGAAAAATATGCAAGCTTGATCGAGGCGGACAAGGACGGGTTGGTTGAGATCGCACATCAAGAGTCAGGGCTGCCAAAGACGCCGAGGCTTGCCGACGTCGAGCTGCCACGAACTGTCAATCAGTTAAAACTTGCAGCAACGGCTGTACGAAAACAGAGCTGGTCGATGCCTACCATCGACACGCAGGCGAATATTCGATCGTGCTATCAAGCCATCGGTCCAGTATGTGTCTTTGGTCCCAACAATTTTCCGTTCGCATACAACAGCATAGCCGGTGGTGATTTTGCGGCCGCTATTGCAGCCGGTAATCCGGTTATCGCGAAAGCCAACTCCTCGCATCCTGCAACAACGATGCGATTTACGGTTCTGGCTGATAAGGCAGTTCGCGAAACCGGCATGCCGAGCGGACTAGTGCAACTGATCTATCGGACGTCTCACGCTGATGGCGAACGATTAGTAAGCGATCCGAGACTGGCTGCGATCGGTTACACAGGTTCGCGATCAGCAGGACTACAGTTAAAATCGGTAGCGGATCGGGTTGGAAAACCATTTTACGCAGAGTTATCGAGTGTAAACCCGGTTGTGTTCCTACCCGGTGCGTTTCGTGAACGATTGGACAAACTAATTGATGAGTATGTGACGAGTGGTCTTATGGCGACCGGGCAGTTTTGCACCAACCCCGGCATGCTTTTGATGCTAGACAATGCTGACACAATGAAATTTATAGAGGGAGTAACGGTAAAATATAAGGCGAACAACGCTGGGACCTTGCTCTCGCGTAGCGTTGAGACTTCTTTGGTAAAGAGCATCTCGAAACTCAAGGACGCCGGTGCTGAATTGCTTGCGGGCGGAAGCAAGGTGGAGGGTAGCAGATGTGCTGTCGCGAACACCGTCTTGAAAATTTCCGGCAAACAATTTCTTGAGGATCCCATTGTATTTCAAACCGAAGCGTTCGGCAACGCCGTGCTCCTGGTTGTATGCTCCGACATCACAGAGCTTGCACAAGCGATTGAGCACCTTGAGGGAAATCTCACGGGATCGATCTATTCGGATTCGCAAGGGGCTGACGATACAAACTATTCCTTGATTGCAGATGCGCTGACGCAGAGGGTGGGACGAATTCTCAATGACAAGATGCCGACCGGCGTTACGGTGAGCCCCGCCATGAATCACGGTGGTCCATTCCCTGCGACTGGCCACCCAGGCTTCACTGCGGTTGGAATTCCCGCAAGCCTCATTCGCTTTGCAAAGCTAACGTGCTTTGATAGTGTTCGCGAGAACCGAATCCCAGTTGTTCTTCAGAACAAGAACCCAAGTGGAGCATGGCGACTCGTCGATGGAAACTGGTCCAATGGTTCAATACAATAGAGGTGCAGGCGAGACTCACACTATTAACTGCGGCTAAGGTCAGGAACAATTCATGCAGAATACCGGTTGCATTGCCCTAGCCATATTGGGTTTAATCCTCTCGGCAATTGGAGGGTTGGGTAGCCATTTGTTGCTTCACTTTCGCGGACGAACGCTCGAAGCGTATTGCCGTTTGAAGGGAAATCGAGAACGATTTGGCAGGATTCTCGACGAACAAGATAATGCGCAAACTGCGTGTAACTACTTGTTCATTCTGGGCAGTAGCATCGCTCTCATTTCCGCCGGAACTTGGCTTTCAATGCGGCTGCAATGGGGGCTGTCGGATACCCAAAACCCAGTTTCGATTTACCAATTGATTTCGATCAGCATCCTAGCCGCAGCCGTATTAGCGTGCGTTTACTCTTGGATTCCAAAGATCATTGTTGGCAATAGCGCATCCGTATTGCTCTATCACACGTGGTGGTACTGGCATGCGATCAATATTGTATCTCGACCATTTCGAACATTGGAACACCTTTTTTTGGCGGTTGGGCATCGTTTGAGTGACCGTCGCGTTGAAGATCGAGTGGAGGAAGAGTCGCTGGAAGATGAGATCCGAACGATGGTAATGGCGGGTGAACGAGATGGTTTGGTCACTCGATCCACGAGAGACATGATTACCGGCGTAATGAATTTGGACGAAGGCCAGGTTTCTCAAATCATGTCCCCGAGAAGCCAGCTCGATGCGATTGACATTGGTTGGGACTGGCAACAGGTAACTGACGCGGTGATTGCATCCGGCCGGACTCGCATGCCGGTCTACGAAGATTCCTTGGACAACATAATCGGCATTCTATACGTCAAGGACTTGATGACACTTCTTCAAAATCCTGAACGGCCAAACGATGCCTCTATTCTCCGCAGAATTTTGCGAGAGACTTGGATGATACCTGCGACACGACAAATCGATGAATTATTGAAGGATTTTTTGTTGCGTCGGTGCCACATGGCCATCGTCGTTGACGAGTTTCAGCAAACGCTGGGCGTCGTAACGATAGAAGATGCGTTGGAGGAAATTGTAGGCGAAATTGCTGACGAGCTGGATGTGGATGAGGTGATGCCGATGTTCATCGAGGATCCAGACGGCGGTTTTAGCATTGCGGGCGTCATGGAAGTTTCTGCTGCAAATCGTCAGATGGCGTTGGAGCTTCCCGAATCGGATGAATACGAAACAGTTGCTGGCTTGGTGGTTTCCTCGCTCGGAGTTATTCCCAAAGTCGGTGTCAAGACCAAGATCGGCAAGTATAATCTCTCGGTGTCGCAAGCGACACCAAGGCAAGTTCTACGAATCCGCGTCGCTCTGCTCCAATAAGACCTCGGTCTCAATGCGGGAACAGTTGAGGACAACTGTTCCACAAACAAAAAAAGCCTGCTTGCATTTTTGTTTGCACAGCGATGCTGACAAACCCTGTCGCTATCGGTTTGTCTTAAATTTGGGAAATCTCGCGTTGTTGTTAGCCCAACTTCCCCAACAACTCGCGACAGAACAATGAAAACATTGGGTTTTGGCTTGTTCGTTTCCACTCCATTTTGCCCACTCGAATTCGAGTTGGTAACCGAAGTCCGAGTTTCGATGAATTATGTTTTGATAGTACCAATATTTTGAGCCAAGCATTGCTTCAAAATAGTGTGCTGGGTGAAAAATGCTGAAGCCTCGACTTAGAGTTTCTTGGCTACGTCTCGTTCTGCCTGCTTGGCCTCAGAATACTTTGGCACTTCCTTTCTTACCGACTGGCACCATTCCGGACTGAGTTGATGGCAAGCAAAAAAGAAACACTGAGGATGAAGAACCTTCGTTTGAAAGCAAACGAAGGGTTCATGGGATGGCTCTCGATTGTAGATTACGTTTTCGCAAGTGTGTCATATTCCTACCGAGTTTCAATCACCAGACTCTTCTTGACGATGGGGCTTTTTTGCTGTGCCTTCAGGTCATGGACGAACCGATCTGCCGTGTTCTTGCCTCGGTATAAGGTTCCGAGAGCGAACTCTACTTCGCTTGCAAAGACGGTAATCAATTCTTGGCCCAGGCTCGGCTTAACCGTGATCGTCTTTTGTTCTGGAAACCGTAGAGATCCACCTGCAGCGAGTTGGGTTCCGGCTGGCATGAGCACCACTTTTTCACCTTTTGTTCCCGTCCCGACTAACTCGATGAAGACCGGCGACTTGCCCTTATTCGCAACGATGATTGCGATCTCGTCGCCAGCACTAAATACACGACTGCCCCGAGTCGTTGAAATCTCGATATCCGGTCCGTGACCGAGCGGTGCATAGTCGAATCGTGAAACGGCATCGAGCGGTGCGACGGGTTCGCCCAAACCTAGCTCGCGAACTATCTGATCGAAGTAGTCTTCCCAAGTATCGCGGCGGACCGCCCCGTGGCTAGACAGTGGAACCAAGCCCAACGCAACAAACTGTCGGCTTCTAAAAGACGGCTCCCAAGTCACCAGGTTTCGCCAGTCCCAGTTCGCCAGCGGCTGTCGTGAGTGTCAATGGATCCTCTAGAAATCGACGTGTTACGGGAGCGAGTGGTTCAGTCTTTTGTGGATGTCCTAAGACTTTCTCTAATGCCGTTAAAAATCGCTCGCCATCGGACTTCAAAAACGCAGTCAATTCATCTTGTTTTGGATAGAGTTCCAGGACTTCGCGTCGACTGAACCATTCCCGCTGGACCCATAAACTCGGTGCTGAGTTTGTCATGGATCCTATCGATCTCGCTCGGCGACAAAGCGGGCAAATCACGCGGCATGCGAATCTCTTCGACTTCGCTGACGATAACTTCCATCAACTTCGATTCTTCGGGCTTGCCAATCTTAACTACATTGGCCTTGATCAATGATTCTGCAATCAAAACATCAAAGTCCGTTGAGGATGCTTCGGCACGATGACAATCCGCACAACGGCTGCGGAGAATTTCTTTCACTTCAGCGATAGAGACCTTTGTCGATTCGGCGCCCGTTGAACTCGGAGCAAAACTGCAACTCAACAGGCAGATTGCGATGGAAGCTTGAGTCACACCGCCTGCCGCTCAGACTCAAAGCGATTGGCTTGAAACTCATGTTCGATTGAAGACGTCAGAAGGTGTGGACTGGTAACAGAAATTGACTCGACAATCCCGATCTACTCCCGTGATTACGATAACTCACCCATGGAGAGAAAGGCGGTGACGCGGATTCGCGAACTCACCGACACTGGTATGAGCTGCTCCGAGATATCGAAGGTTCTAACGGACGAAGGGCACAAGCCTTGCCGCGGAGGAGTGTTTACTGAATGCATAATTTTCAAACTTCGCCACCGTTATGGAATCGAATCTCGACTAACACAAATACGGAACGGATCAGCGGACATCGGCAACAATCGAACGGTCGAAGAAATCGCAGAGTTGCTAGGAATCAAAAGAGAATGGATTTACCGAAAGATTGCTGGTGGAATAATCCGA
>JAYVBW010000789.1:0-4986 GCA_043750255.1 Pirellula sp. | reverse complement strand
CGATAGAAAAAACAGAGCAGTAACGTGCGAATGTGCGAACCGTCGATGTCAGCATCGGTCATGATGATGATGCGATTGTATCGTCGTTTGGCGACGTCTTGATCAAGCCCGATGCCGCAGCCGATGGCCTGAATCATACTCATGACTTCCTCGTTCGCGAGCACTTTGTCCTCACGGCTCTTGTACGCGTTGATGATCTTGCCACGCAACGGGAGGATGGCTTGGGTATCGCGGAAGCGTCCACCCTCAGCGCTACCACCTGCCGAATCACCTTCGACTAGATAGAGTTCGCACTCCTCCATTTTGTTGCTGATGCAGTCTCGAAGTTTGCCAGGTAACCCGCCACCGCCGAGGACATCCTTGCGTTTGCGAAGCGCGTCTTTGGCTTTCTTGGCCGCTTCTCTAGCCTCCGCTGCGAGCAGGCCTTTTTTAGCGAGCAACCGCGCGTTCTTTGGGTTTTCTTCAAGGTATTTCGAGAGTCCATCGCCGACTGCCGAATTGATCAGGCCTTCGACTTCACTGTTGCCGAGCTTCGTTTTCGTTTGACCTTCGAACTGCGGAGTACCGACCCGGATCGAGATCACGCATGTTAGACCTTCGCGGAAATCATCGCCAGTCGGCGTGAGGTCTTTAAAGAGGTTTTCCTTTTTTCCATATGCATTGAGTGTTCGCGTTAACGCGGCTCGAAATCCCGACACGTGAGTTCCACCCTCGATCGTATTGATGTTATTCACATAGGAATGCAGATTTTCGGTGTACTCCTCGGAATACTGCAACGCAATAGAGAATCCGACGTCGTCCTTTTGGCCTTCGATCAAGATGACGTCTTTGTGGACAACTTCGCTAGCTCGATTAAGGTATTCAACGAACTCGACAATTCCGCGTTCGTAACGGAAATCGTCGGATTGACCGTTGCGTTCGTCTTTAACCTTGATGCGTACACCGCTGTTAAGGAACGCAAGCTCCTGGAGTCGTTTGACGAGGATGTCGTAGGTGTACTTGGTATTCGGAAAGATTTGACTATCTGGTTTGAAGGTGGTTTTAGTACCTCGCTTGGTTGTAACCCCCGCCTCACGCACTGGCCCGGTCGCCACGCCGCGTTCGTACGATTGAGTCCAAACTTTCCCATCGCGGCTAACCTCGACCTCGCACCATTGCGACAAGAAATTGACCACGGTGACACCAACACCGTGAAGTCCGCCTGAGGTCTTGTATGCGTTTTTTTCAAACTTGCCACCGAATTTGAGGACCGTCATTACGCCTTCGAGGGTGCTCATTTCCCTTTGCATGAGTTCGGTAAGTTGAGCATGCCGTTCGACAGGGATTCCTCGACCATCGTCCTCGACTGTCACAGAGCCATCGGCATTGATAGTGACGGAGACAATCTTCGCGAACTGAGCCATTGCCTCATCAATGGAATTATCGACGACTTCGTAGGCTAAATGGTGAAGGCCCTTTAGAGTTGTATCGCCGATATACATTCCAGGGCGCTTGCGTACGTGCTCCAAATCGCTCAGATGCTGAAGGTCTTCGGAGTTGTAATCGGAGCCGTTGAGAGGTTCGCCATCGCTATCGAGTTCCATGTTGGGATCGGTTGGCTGGTCGGCAGGTGCGTTCATAGGTTCAGTTCGTGAGAATTCCATCCAAGGCAATGAACGGAAACCGCAAGGATTTCCGATCGTTCAAATGCGAGGCAGAAGTATACCATTTTTCTCCCATTTGCGATCGGCCTATTTCTCCTGGAAATAAGGTGGAAACAAGGGTTTTATTCAAGGTATTTAGCTACCATTCGTGCCCCGGCACTTTCCTAGAAACGCGAATCCCTTACGCTCTCCTTCGTGAGACTGCCGCATCGCCGCTAGCCCGGATTATCCATTAGCCGCAGGGCGCTAGCCCAATGCCGCTGACTTTACTGAGCCGCAGGCGCTAGCCGCGTTCGAAAAACCATTGTTTCCATTAACGCGGCTAGCGCCTGCGGCTCAAATTTGGAACAAAGTCAGCGGCATTGGGCGCTAGCCCACGGTTGTTGTTACGTGCATAATCGACGCTAGACGACTTCAAAGTGTCAAGCTAGTCTCAATACCAACAGTAGATTGCCTGATTAGCGATCAATAAATGGCGAGTACTCGATTGGGATGGCGCAATGAAGATGGAAAACAAGGGCAGCATTTTCACCGGCTGCATACCAGCGCTAATGACCCCTTGCACGGCAAAAGGAGAGCCTCTTTTTGACTTACTAGTTGCCAAAGGCAAGGAGTTGGTCGAGATTGGGATGCGAGCGGTTGTTTATTGTGGTTCGATGGGAGATTGGCCGCTTTTGACTGATCTTCAACGCCAGGAAGGTGTTCGCCGACTGACAGCGGCTGGGGTGCCAGTCATTGTCGGTACCGGAGCACAGAATCCAGCCATTGCGGCTGCGCATGCGGCTCACGCCCGCAGTGTCGGTGCCGCGGGACTAATGGTGATCCCGCGGGTTTTGTCTCGGGGTATTTCAGTCGCGGCTCAACGATCGCATTTCGCAGGTATCCTTTCGGCTAGTGTCGATTTGCCGGCCGTCATTTACAACAGCCCTTATTATGGTTTTGAGACGAAAGCGGATTTGTTTTTTGACTTGAATCGCGAGTTTCCAAACTTGGTTGGCTTTAAAGAGTTCGGCGGTGCGAAGTCGCTAACGTATGCAGCGGAGAACATTACGAGTGGAAACCCGAAATTGACTTTGATGGTCGGTGTCGATACCCAGGTGTATCACGGATTTATTCATTGCGGTGCTGCGGGTGCGATCACCGGAGTTGGAAATGCGTTGCCCCGCGAAGTCCTCCGTATGGTCGCGCTTTGCGAAAGAGCGGCTGCTGGCGACACCCAAGCACGGCAACTTGCCGCAGAATTGAATGAAGCCTTGACCGTGCTTTCCACGTTCGATGAGGGGCCGGACTTGGTTCTATATTACAAATACTTGATGGTCCTCGAGGGAAATCCCGAGTACGAACATCAGATCCATTCGACGGATCGACTATCGGACAGTCAACGCGAATTCCTTAGTTCGCAATGGCAACTCTTCCGCAAGTGGTGGTCTCACTGGGCTGGAAAAGCGGATTAGATTAGGTTTTTTGGCGATTTCGTGAACCGGCGGGCGCTAGCCCCGGGCCTGAATTCGCTGGCGAAATCGCTTAATACAAGCCCGAGGCTAACGACGATCGTTCAAAGTGATTGCCGTTGGACGCTAGCCATTCTGACTAACGCATTTTTCTCAATTCTCTTCACGACAAATTAAGGATGGGCTTGCTAAGCTAGATTCGGTAAGGCCAGTTGGCTTGGTCACGGCTACCGCTACGAAACGAAAGAAGCATGATGCCGGGTTGCATGTTGTACGATGTTTTTAATAGAAGCGTTGCCTGTTTCCAAGTGCTCGCATTGCTTGCTGGGATTTTGCTCGGCGTTGGAATTGCCGACGATCAACCAAAGGACTTGGTGCCAATCGGCGGACGATGGTTTATCGGGACTGGCGAGACGCCCATCTATTATTTCCGAGACGGGGATCGCTATGTCGACTTGTTCTCCTACCATACGAAAGACTCGAACCAAGATGGGATCGACAACGTCAAGATAAGCCACGATAGCCAGTTTTTGATCATGGAGAGCCAAGGCTATCCGAATCATCCAACTGCCGTTTTCCCAAATAGTGGTAACCCAAACACAATTCGAGTTCAGAATTTCACCTTTCGCTTGCCGCTCGTTCCGAAACTCGCGGACAAAATCACGCGGTTGCCGATGGGCCCTATCGGAACTGCTTTGAACGGAGTCGTTTTTTTCAATCCTTACGAGATGGAGGGAATGAACGCTGTCGAGGGATACTCCGAAGTCTGGCTGGATTCATGCTGCGGCCATCCGCAACAGTCAGGCGTCTATCATTATCACAAGTACCCAAACTGCGTTAAGTCTCCGTTTAAGGACGATGGCAAGCAGCATTCACCTGTTCTTGGGTTCGCATTTGATGGATTTCCACTTTACGGACCCTATGAATCCGATGGGGTTATGGCAAAAGATTTGAAAAAATCGGCCGCACTCGACGTTTGCAACGGTCACATTGATGAAATCCGGGGTTATCACTATCACGTCACTCCGAGTCGGTTTCCGTACATTTTGGGTGGCTATGCGGGTGTTGTTGAACCGAGCAATAATCGCGGGTTACGTCGAACTCAAATGGGGGCCATCGAAGACAACACGCAACAAGGCGAGAACAGAATGGACAAAGTGATCACAACAGTACGTCCAGGAACGGCTTCGCGTGGCAAGACACATCAAGTTCAATTTGAACTTGATCCAAATAAGGCGATTCGACGCCGATTGCCTGATGGTAGCCCGACCTGGGTTCAAATTGGTCCGTTCGAAGCGAAAAAAATCTCACGCGATGGAAACTTGGTCACCGCAGAAATTCAAGTCATGGACGATTCTCCACTGGGAGTATTGTTCGATTGCCATATCGAATTCGATTCCAACGGTGGACGAGGCGGACCGATTGTGTTCAAGAAAAATGATGTGTTTCGCGTAGTGGAATAGTGGTGGAATAAATGGCGATTGCCCTCAATGGGTAAGAGTCAGATGCGAAGTGTTAGAAACCCGATTGGGCAAGTTAGCTAAAAAATATTTACCTTCCTCTGGAGTAGTTGTTATGAAACGATGTATTTGGACGTTTGGTTTTATGATCGTCATGGGAGCAGCGACTGTCATGGCTCAACCACCCGACGGACAACCCGGAGGACAAGGTGGCCGTGGTGGCGGAGGTGGCTTCGGAGGGGGTGGCTTTGGAGGAGGAGGCGGTGGTCCTGGCTTTGGTTTTCGATCGCCCCTGATGGAAGCGTTAGATGCTGATCATGATGGAGTCATTTCCGCTGCTGAGATCAAGAACGCAACAGCGTCGTTAACTACACTAGACAAGGATAAAGACGGAAAGCTTTCGGAGGAAGAAATCAGACCTGCTGGCCGCGG
>JAYVBW010000788.1:0-6358 GCA_043750255.1 Pirellula sp. | reverse complement strand
TACAAAGTTCGCCGTTTCAATTACTTCAACTACAACACCGAGTACGGATACTTCTACGGCTGGCAAGACAATCGCGAGCAAGCATCGCAGAAACTGCAGTCGTTGGTGCTCAATCCAGAGGTGACGGTCCGCGGGCGCGGCGTTATGGAAAAATGCACTTATTGCATTCAGCGAGTCCAAAACGGAAAGATCAAGGCTAGGACTACAGGCGATGGGAGAGTTCACGATGGTGATATTCGGTCTGCTTGCCAGGAAGCTTGCCCAAGTCAAGCGATTATTTTCGGTGACTTGAATGACAAGACTAGTCGAGTTTACCAAACTCAAAACGATCCTAGGGCTTATGCGGTACTCGAAGAACTAAACATCAAACCGCGGACGTTGTACTTGTCGCGAATTCGCAATGTGCCAAAGCGACTCGCAACTGCAATTCAAAAGACACCGATACGCCCCGGCCACGGGGATGACCACTCACATGAATCAGGTGACCATGGCCACCATAGCTAGTCATTTCAACCCGCGAGAAATCGACAACACGGATGATATTCCGGGGCGTCGTGCGCCGTTGATCACAGGTAATCAAACCTATGCGTCGGTAACCGACATCGTGTGTCGTGTGGCCGAGGATCCGCAACCGATGCTGTGGTACATCCTATTTGGTTTCTCGTCCCTCACGGCAGTTATGTTCTTGTCGTTGATTGGATTTCTGATCCTGAAGGGTGTTGGTATTTGGGGGAATATGAACCCAGTTTTCTGGGCTTGGCCAATCGTAAACTTCGTATTTTGGGTCGGTATCGCTCACGCTGGAACTTTGATTTCTGCGATTTTGTTTTTGTTTAGACAGAATTGGCGAACGAGCATTAATCGTGCGGCGGAAGCGATGACGATTTTTGCTGTTATCTGTGCCGGTATTTACCCTGGCATCCACGTTGGCCGCGCGTGGCTAGCTTTTTGGCTATTGCCTTACCCAAGCTTGAATCTTTGGATGTGGCCACAGTTTAGAAGTCCTTTGCTGTGGGACGTATTTGCGGTTGGAACGTATGCTTCTGTTTCACTCGTGTTTTGGTATATGGGTATGATTCCCGACTTGGCGACCTATCGAGATCGCAGCAAGACTCCTTTGCGACGGATGATTTACGGAATATTGTGCCTTGGCTGGACCGGTTCATCGCGGCATTGGTTGCGTTACGAAAAGGCTTATACTCTGCTGGCTGCGTTTGCCGCACCGTTGGTATTGTCCGTGCACACTGTTGTTAGTTTTGACTTCGCGGTTTCGCAGGTTGCTGGGTGGCATACGACTATTTTCCCACCGTACTTCGTTGCAGGGGCGATTTTTAGCGGGTTCGCTATGGTGGTGACCTTGATGGTGCCAGCACGTTCGATTTACAAGTTAGAAAACTTGATCACGCTACGACACTTGGACAACATGAACAAGATCATTTTAGCGACAGGTTCGCTGGTGGGCTTGGCTTACGCGACTGAATTTTTCATGGCTTGGTATAGTCAAAATCAATACGAATATTTCACGTTCTTCAACCGCGCTTTTGGCCCGTATTGGTGGGCATATTGGACGATGGTAACGTGCAATGTTATCTCGCCGCAATTGTTTTGGTTCAAGAAACTAAGAACCTCAACCTTTTGGATGGTTGTCATTTGCATTTTTGTAAACATCGGCATGTGGTTCGAACGTTTCGTGATTACGGTCACCTCGCTTAGCCGCGACTTTTTGCCGAGCTCTTGGGGCTACTTTAGGCCAACCATGTACGACGGCTTGATGTTCTTTGGAAGCTTTGGCGTATTCCTTTCATTGTTCCTGTTGTTCTGCAGATTTTTGCCTACGATTGCCATGTCGGAAGTCAAGGGCGTAATGTCTGCGGTAGCACATTCCTCGCACAGTCAAAACGGGGCGCACGGCCACGATCACTAACATTTCGTTTGAATGAACAATTCAAACGGTTGCCGATTGGCAATCATTACCAGTACCAAGAAAAATTGTCGCTAACCGATACCAACCATGAGTGAGCAAAAGCCACGCAAGTCGATTGAAAAAAAAATGCCTAAGGCGTTCGGCTGGATGGCAGAATATCAGGATGAGAACAACCTGTTGGCGGCGGCGCGCAAAGTACGTGACTCAGGCTATACGAAGACCGATGCGTTTACGCCGTTTCCAGTGCACGGAATCGATGAAGCTCTCGGGATTAAACCTACGATTTTGCCTTTCATCGTGTTGTGTGCAGGCTTTATGGGCCTAGCGACGGCGTTGTTAATGCAATGGTGGACAAATGGCTTCGATTACAAGTACATCATTTCGGGAAAGCCGTTTGGGATAACTCCAGCTTCCATTCCGATTGCGTTTGAATTGACGGTTCTGTTTTCAGCATTCACGGCATTTCTTGGAATGATCGCTCTAAACGGTCTCCCGAAGTTTAGCAATCCAGTCTTCACAAACCCTCGTTTCGATCGAGCAACGAACGATCGTTTCTTTTTGTATGTGGAAGCGACTGACAAGTACTACAACCGAGAATCGGTAAAGGAGTTGCTTGGCGGAACGCACCCCGATTCTTTGGACGAAGTGCTTGAGGACACGACGCCGACCTCGCTACCTCAACCTGTTATCCTAACGTTATTAATGATAGTGGTGGCGGGGCTGATTCCAGGAATGATCATTTTGAGCATGCGAGCTGGGTTCAGTACAGCTCCGAGGTTCCACGTTTTCTTCGATATGGATTTCCAACCGAAGAAGAAGGCACAACAGCAGACGACAATTTTCGCAGACGGTCGAATAATGCGTCCACAAGTTAAAGGAACGATTGCTCGCGGCCAGCTCGTGGAACAAGATCCATTCTATTTGGGTTACGATCCATCCAAGCTGACGATGTTAGAAGTCTCGCCAAGCGTGATATTAGTCTCCTCGCAAACGCAAGCGGGCGATAAAGCGTCAGCAGATACCACGTCTGCAAGCAGAGACGAAAAGACCGAAGGTCAGCAACCCGCAGCCGCAGCGGTTCCAGTTGCACCGGTTTTGCCATGGATCGACAGACTCCCAATCGACGCAGACGAGGAGAATATGAAGGTCGGTAAGGTCAAGTTTGAGACCTATTGCTCTGCATGTCATGGGTTTGCTGGTTACGGTGATGGGTTAGTTCACAAGCGAGCTGATGCGTTGGCGCAAGGTTACTGGTTGCCACCAACGTCCCTACACATCGACCGTGTTCGCAATCAACCGGTAGGCCAGATATTCAATACGATCACCAAGGGACAAGGAAAGATGGCTTCCTATGCTTCTTCGCTGACACCTAAGGAGCGTTGGTCGATCGTCCTCTATGTGCGAGCGCTGCAAAGGTCTCGCAATGCAACCATGGACGATGTTCCGATGGAGTTGCGTATCACCCTTGGGGAAGATCCAAAATCATCTGATCCGAAACCCGAAGTAACGAACAAGTTAGAAATAACGAACAAGTAATAGTCTCATCGATTATTCCTCCAAGCTCATTTGAAAAAGACCATCGGTATCCCGCAGTCGCGATGAAGTGAAATGAACCTGAACTACGATAAAGCCTCAATCGAAATTCCCGAATCATGGCGGGCAAAGGCACCAATCATTCTATCGGCCGGACTAATTTTTCTAGTCGTCGGAATGGCTTGCTGCTTTCTAACTCCATCCAAGGGTGGGGACTACACTCAGGCATTGAAATACCTGACGCACTCCTATTTAGCAAACTTTTTCTACATTTTCTCGTTCGCTTTAGGTGCCTTGTTTTTCATTCTTATGCAGTTCCTGACTCGCGCCGGTTGGAGCTCCTCTATTCGGCGGTTGGCCGAGATCCTCATGATGATGATTCCTTACCTCGCCATACTCTTTGTGCCGATCATCGTAATGCTTTTTTCGGGCAGTTCGGCCTTGTATGGATGGAATGCCAGTCCGAAGGATATGGAGAATAGTGTCATTGCCTCCAAGGCAACTTTTTTCCTGACAAAAGAATTTTTCACAATACGTACAATTACGTATTTCGCAGTTTGGATTCTCACGGCAAGTTGGTTCTTCCGCCTTAGCCGGCAGCAGGACGAGTCCGGTGACGCGGAACTATCCTCTATTCGGCAGAAGTGGTCAGGTCCTCTGATCATGGTGTTCGCCCTTTCGGTCAGCTTTGCGGCGTTCGATTGGCTGATGAGCATTGACGCAGATTGGTATAGCACGATTTTTGGCGTCTACGTGTTCTCGGGCAGCATGATGGGTTTTTTCGCCATGATGATCATTCTCTGTATGCTGTTGCAGAATGCTGGCAAAGTACAAAAATTTGTCACAGTAGAACATTTCCATGACATGGGCAAATTCCTTTTTGGCTTCATCATGTTTTGGTCGTATATTGCATTCTCGCAGTTGGTTCTGATTTGGTATGCAAACATTCCAGAAGAAACGTTCTGGTATCGGGTTCGCTTGGAAGGCGGTTGGAAAACTTTTTCGTACGGAATAATCCCTGTTCACTTCATTATTCCTTTTTTGTTCTTGATGAGCCGGCACATACGTCGAAGCCGAACGTTGTTGGCCATAGGGGCTGTTTGGGTCCTTTTTGCACATTGGTACGACATGACGTTTTTAGTGATGCCAAATGCTGGTTCGGCTGAGTTTTTCCCATTGTTTGGACATTCGCTCGGGGGCATTGGAATGCTTTGCATTTTTTCCGCGATGTTTATTCAGCGGGCGGCAGGCGTGCCGTTGGTCGCGATGCGTGACCCTCGGTTGCCCGAAGCCCTGTCGTACGCTAATCCAATCCTTTAAACCGCTTCTAACTGTCGAGCGCTTCGATACCGACAAAAAAATTATGGCACGATACGACGATTTGAATACTAAGGGGATTGCTTACACAACCGTGTTAAGCGTGGTGATCTTGATCATCATCCTGCAGGGTACACAAGCACTTTGCTACAACATGTTGAATTACGAAAATTTTCGAAAAGACACGAAACAAGTAGATGCGGCGACGGTCACCAAAAGTGAACAATTGCTTTCGCTTTACGGTTATAAGACTGCAGAAGTGATCGACGAGACCGCTCCGCCAGCGAAAAAGGGTGAATCGCCCGTAATGAAAAAGGTGATTCAAATCCCACTCATCGAAGCACAAAAGTTGATTTTGAAAGAACTTGGAGTTGAGAATGCCTCGGTTCCCGGTGCTTAAACGAATTCAGGATTGAGGCAAAAACATAGCTATGAGTCAAATTTGTCCGAAAGCACTTGTACGAATCCTGGTGGCATTCATTTGCCTCTCAGGATCCTCGTTCGCGTTCGCGGCTGATGACAAACTGCCAGAGCGACTCGAGGGAGTTTCCATCGACGAAAAGCTTGGAGAGGAAATTCCATTGGACGTTGAGTTCATGGATGAGAGAGGTGGTTTGACCACATTTGGCGAGCTATTGAAGGACGGTGATCCGATCATTCTTACTCTAAATTACAGCGATTGCCCCGGTTTGTGTGTAGCGCAGTTGAATGGTTTGGCAAAGGGCATCAACGAAGTTGGTTCTTTTGCTTTAGGTAAGGACTTTAAAATGGTCTCTTTGAGCATTAATCCGCGCGAGGGTCGCGATCGGGCGATAGCTACGAAAAAAAAATATGCAGAGAGTCTGGCGAGTCACCACAACCAGGCAGGTTGGAGTTTTTTGGTCGGCGCGGAGCCGAATATCCAGCGGATAACCAAGGCGACCGGGTTCAATTACACGTTTGATTCAAAACACAACAGGTACAACCATGCTGCCGCCGCAATTTTTATTTCTCCGAAAGGGAGGATCACCCGATACATTTACGAGGTTGGATTCAATCCAGAGACCTTGAAAATGGCACTCATCGAAGCTGGCGAGGGGAAAATTGGCTCCTCTTTAGACGCATTTGTTCTTTGGTGCTATCACTACGATGCAAATGAGAATCGGTATTCCGCCAACGCGAAAACTATATTGTCCATTACGGCTGGCTTGTTTCTGACGATTGGAATCATTGCCTCCTTGCCATTTTGGATTTCCTGGAGACGCATTGGCGCGACAATTAGTCACTCGATCAATCCCCCAGTCCCGACTACAATTAACGAATCAACTTCACTGTCCAAATAATTCTAATGATACCAGCCCTTTTCGCAGACATTAACGAATCGTTTTGGTTTCCAAAGCAGGCGTCTACATTTGCAAAGGATGTGGATTTCCTTTACGACGCGATTCTTTGGATCAGCATCGTTTTTTTCGTTCCCATCGTGGCTGCGATGATTTATTTTTCGATTAAATATCGCGATCGTCCAGGTTACAAGGGTTCCACAGAGGCGATTCATAACACGACGATTGAGATCCTATGGTCCGTTATTCCTACCTTTATTGCGGG
>JAYVBW010000787.1:0-2351 GCA_043750255.1 Pirellula sp. | reverse complement strand
GATTTGGGGGACGAAGTCTATGTTGGGCTTTATGTTTGCTCGCACAACCCGGATGTTCTTGAAAAAGGGGTGTTTAGCAATGTTCGAATCACCATTCCCGCACCCTCGGACTTTAAACCCTATCGCGACTACATCGGCAGTCGCCTTGAAATACTGAATGTCAATACGGGGCATCGCACCGTAGTGCATACCGTATCGGATTCGATGCAGGCCCCAAACTGGACTCCCGATGGTAAGTCTCTGATCTACAACCGGAACGGCAAATTGTATCGATTTCAACTTGCTGATAGATCGGTCAAGGAGATCAACACGGACTTTGCGACTCGAAACAACAACGACCATGTGTTGTCGTTTGATGGCAAACAATTAGGGATCAGCCACCATAGCGCCGAACACGGTGGCAAGTCGATGATCTACTCGATGCCTATCGGTGGCGGCAAGCCGAAACTACTGACAACGGCTGGCCCATCCTACTTGCACGGTTGGTCGCCCGATGGACGCTTTTTAGTATTTACAGGCCAGCGAAACGACGAATTGGATATCTACAAAATATCGTCCGACGGGGGTGATGAAGTTCGACTTACGACAGCGAAAGGGGTAGATGACGGCTCCGAGTACACGCCAGATGGAAAATTTATTGTTTTCAATTCAACGCGGACCGGGAAAATGCAATTGTGGAAAATGAACTCGGACGGTTCGGCGCAAACAAGGATCACTGACGACCGGTTCAACAATTGGTTCCCACACGTGTCGCCAGACGGCAAGTCGCTTGTTTATCTGTCCTTCATGGAGGACGTTGAGCCAACCGATCACCCGTTCTACAAGCCAGTATATTTACGCCAGCAGCCGATCGAGGGCGGTCCCTCGAGGATTATCGCCTATCTTTACGGGGGGCAAGGTACAATTAATGTAAACTCATGGTCGCCTGACAATCAGCATGTGGCCTTCGTGAGCAATAGCAAGATTTCTAAAGAGGCAGCACAATAGTGATTCTCACGGCGGTCCTGCAGGAGTTGCTGCCGTTCTTGATGGACTTGCGAAACAGAAGAAGCTTAAACGCAGGCGAATCTTTGCTTAAGAATTTCCTGTCGCTCGCATTGAAGATTTGTTGAACAAAACTCAGGCGGAAGATTGGCTTATGACTTTAGAAAAACGAGTTTGATGATTTTGGCACTTGCATTCGTGGCCGATTCAGCTCCGGCAAAGGATGGCGATGCCGTTTTTTTCGGCGCATCGAATGGTTTCTTCGCGATTGATAATGATCGTTTTTCCGGCTTCAATGGCTATCGCTTTGCCGCCAGCTAATGCCATTTTTTCTATCGTTTGTGGACCGATGGTCGGCAGATCGAATCGCATGTCTTGCTCTGGCTTGGCGACTTTGACTAGAGTAAATCCGCCACGCGGGCATATTTGGCCAGTCCGAAGGATACAGGCGTCGGTACCCTCAATGGCTTCGACCGCCAAAATGGTTCTGTCTCGCACCGTAACGCTTTGGCCAACGTCGAGACCACCCATTTGCTTAGCTATCGTCCATCCAAACTCGATGTCATCCCTTTCGAAATTGCTCGGCTTGCGTCTCGTAAGCACGCCCTCTTGGGCAATCAATTGAGTTGCAAATTCTGTCCCCGGAATTGTCATGATCCCGCGTCGTCCAAACGAAGTAACAACGGCCCCGAGCAGCGAATTGTCGGTCGTGTCGCGGGTACGCCAAAAAAAATGGGGCAACATCGTTTTCACACATTCCCAGTCGGGAAAGTGATCCATCCAGCCCCAACCATGAAACAAGATTCTGTCCTTGAACAGTTTTCCCGATAGGCAAACATGACTTACGCCGTGTTGTCGGAAAAACCTTTGCATGCCACCGAGTTTGCAAACGCCTATCCACCGAACATGGCTCGCGAGCGATTCGATTTCCTTGGATGCGTGCCCGTGTACGGCAGCGACGACCACTTCATAGCCTTTTTCCTTGAGAGCACGAGCAACAGCCAGTGGATAATCGCCCCAACCCGCTACGATCCCAATCGATTTTGCTTTGTTCATTGGATCGTTTTCTTTTGATCCATCAGTTGTTCGATTTGCTTTGTCAACTGCTTAACCGTTTTTCGCAGTTCGGGCAGCCGACTAATGGACGCGAATAGGATCGCTTGTTCGTTTCGAGGGATCGCAGGACTACCTAACAGGATCTTGTCTTCGCCCGTGTCCGAAATGACTCCAGATTGAGCTCCGACCAGCGTTCTCGATCCAATTTTTATGTGATCTCGAACGCCTACTTGGCCAGCGATTACGACATAGTCACCAGTGCTGGCGCTGCCTGCGATGCCTGCGTGGGCACATATCAAGTTGTGTTTGCC
>JAYVBW010000786.1:0-3453 GCA_043750255.1 Pirellula sp. | reverse complement strand
AGGATAGACCGAGCGTGCGAGTTTGGCGACCCGTCGTCAACATTGCAACGAACATTCAGGAAGGATGATTCCCCCAATGTCGAGCACAAAAACTGTTTTCACGACTGGAGAGGCCGCCAAAATTTGCAAGGTGAGCCAACAAACGATTATTCGTTGTTTCGATAATGGATCGCTGAAAGGATTTCGCGTTCCAGGTAGTCGATTCCGTCGAATTCCCCGCGATCTGCTGTTCGTCTTTATGAAAGACAACGGTATCCCCACGGATGCCCTCGAAAGCGGAAAGAAAAAAATACTGATCGTCGACGACGATCAAGATTTGGTTGATCTCATGTTCGATACCTTTGAACGCGATGGCAGATTTGATATCCGCACCGCGAACAACGGTTTCGACGCAGGGATGCAGGTCAAAGAATTTCGACCAGATATCGTCGTTTTGGACGTGATGCTGCCAGATATCAATGGAAAAGAAGTTTGCCAACGAGTTCGTGGCGACCGTACCATGGACTCAGTAAAAATCCTTTGCATCTCTGGCATGGTTGAGCAAGATAAAGTCTCCGACTTGCGTGCCGCTGGCGCAAACGAGTTCATGCAAAAGCCATTCACCACGGATCGACTGCTTGATCGAGCATGCGATTTATTGGAAATCGATAGACCCGTCGCGATCTAATGTGGTCGGTTCATTCCTGAACCGCATGAGTTTCAAGCCAAGATTCGTAGCCATCCTATCGAGATGGCTATGTTCGTTAGCGCTTAATGAGTGTACTTTCGATTCGTTGCACCAACGACTAAACTGAGTTGGCTATTTTGCCGCACGTCCTGTCGCCTAGAGATCAACCTGCCGTGAAGAAACCGATATCCAACATCGATCCCCAAAGGATAGAAAACGCAGATCGTGCAGCCTCTAAACGAACCGGTCGGTCGTCCAGAAAAACGGTGCTTACCATCGCGCAAGTGGATTCAAGGAACGAACACTGCGATGCGTCGGATGAATATCCTATTGAGGATGCCAGCCACGAAGCCGCAAACGGCAGTCTTCCAGAACAAAGGCAGCGATTAGGAATTGCATCCAAAACAATTTCGCCCGAATTGGCAACCGGCTTTTCGTGCAAACTGATGGCGATTGCTTTACAGCGACGGTCATGTTTGTCGGCGAACGATGAAAACGCATCAATCCAAAAATTGGTTGAAAACGTACTGAATGGATTTGAAGAGGCTGGGGATTTAACGACTGGCAGCGGAAGTGTATTGCCAAGACTAAAGTCGCTTTTAAACCAATTGCATCGAGACGAGCTTAAAGTTCAGGAGCGCACCGTTTCTGCAATCGAAGACAACCCAAAGCAGATTTTATCCAATGCTCTCCACGCCGTAATCGCTTCCCTTTGCCAGGGCATTCAGATTGATCAAGCGGTTGAAACGGCCAGCCAAAGGGCTATTTACCAGTTTGCTTACGGTTTAACACACGAAATTAATAATCCGCTTGCAAACATAGTGGCCCGAGCTCAGCAATTGATGGCTATAGCGTCGACCGATTCAGATCGACGCTCGCTAGCAACGATTGTCGATCAAGCGATGCGAGCACATGAAATGCTCGCCGAGATGATGCGAGTTGTGCAACCGCGGTCAATTCAACCTCGCGTGGAAGACATCGTCGCGATCGTACGACAAGCTGTTGCAATTCAGGAAAAGCAATGGACTCATGCGCAAATTCAATGCAATCTCCGCGTGTCGACGAAACCGCTTTATTGTTCGGTTGAAAAAGCTTCGATGATTGAAGCGGTTTGCAGTATTTTGCAAAACGCATTGCAGGTTTGTCGGCCAAATGACCGCGTTGAAATTAGTTGCCACCAAGTCGAATCCGATAATCCTGATTATGGACCATCCGGACTTCTTGCTCATGCGGACGAAGAATCAGTTCCCCGCATTCGCATTGCGGTTCGGGACACCGGACCAGGGTTGTCGCATGAGGCAACAGAACGCGCATGGGATCTCTACTTCAGCGGGCGTGAGCATGGACGCGGTCTAGGAATTTCTCTTGCAAGTGTCCGTCGAACAATGGATGCTCACGGCGGTTTTGTTTGGATTCAAAGCAATCCGAATGCGGGCTGCACGGTAGAAATCAGATTGCCGATAGTGCCGGAGCCGCCGTCTCCTCGAAAAGTCTTTGCAATCTGACGCGAGACATCCCCGATTCCCGAGAAACTTTGATTCCCGGGAAACTTTGCTAGACGCCCATGAACATACGTCGCGTCTTTGTCTAGAATCTATGCGTCGATACATCCCTATCCCGCCTGAACGAGTCCATCTGGCATGAAATCACTTTTTCAATTTCTTACGATTGCTTTTCTCCTGACCTCTTCGAGCTTGGCCTATGCGCAAAAAGAAGCACCGGCAATTTCCAAACTTGATCCCGCGATGGACGTCAACAAGAAAGCAGCAGCCGATCTTGATTGGCACAATGTGATGGAGTGGGGAGTCGAAGGCCGTATTCTGCCAGATCAAGAGCGACAGCGATGGTTCGATCGATTACCAAGTTCGGCAGAATCTGTTGTTTCTCCGAGTGTCTGGAATCTTAGTCGGGACAGCGCCGGGATGATGGTCCGTTTCAAGACCGATGCAACAGCCGTTCATGTCCACTACAAAGTTACCAAAAGCAATCTTGGTATGCCACACATGCCAGCTACTGGAGTGAGCGGCGTGGATTTGTACGCGCGCGATGCCAACGGCAATTGGAAATGGGTACAAGTTACCAAGCCTGCCACACAAGAGGTCAAGGCCGAAATCATCAAGGGTTTAGCTCCGGGCTATCGGGAGTACGCAGCTTACCTGCCACTTTATAACGGTGTCGAATTTATGAGCATTGGAGTGAAAAAAGGAAGCAAGTTCGAGGGACTTAAACCACGAGAGAAACCCATTGTATTTTATGGAACCAGTATCACTCACGGCGCATGTGCAAGTCGGCCCGGCATGGTCCACACCGGCATTTTGGGACGTCGGCTGGATTTGCCGATTGTGAATCTTGGTTTTTCCGGCAATGGCCGAATGGACAAAGAGGTGGGCGACTACCTAATCCAAATCGATGCTGCCGCCTTCGTGATCGATTGCTTGCCGAACATGGGACCGGCGGATGTAACCGCTAAATGCATTCCGCTCGTCCAACAACTTCGAGCCGCTAAACCCAATATTCCAATCGTTTTGGTGGAAGACCGACGCTTCACTAACGATTGGATATTGCCAGATAAGCAACAGTTTCACACAGACAACCACGCTGCGCTTCGAACTGCATTCGAGCAACTGCAGAAGGATGGCGTTAAGAATTTGTACTATATCCCTGGGGACAGTCTGTACGGCAATGATACCGAGGGTGCAACCGACGCATCGCATGCGAACGACCTTGGATTCATGCGTCAAGCGGAGATATTCGAACCCACACTTCGCAAAGCCTTGGCTGGCAAC
>JAYVBW010000785.1:0-1865 GCA_043750255.1 Pirellula sp. | reverse complement strand
CCATCGTTCAGAATGACTCGTTTCGGACCTAATTGGTGCATGCGAGCCACTATTAAAGGTCGGAAATCCAAATGCTCGAACTGCAAGCGATCGACTGGGTCAACTTTCATGATCTCCGAATCGAGCACTGGTCCGACTCGGCCAACGATACCGGAGTTGCTCTCAAGAAACTCACGAAGTCTGAGTGCATCATTGTGTTTGAATGCATAGGCCCAGAGCGTTGGGCTATAAATGCCGTAGTCGGTAAGCCGAGCAAGGCATGTTTCAAAAAACTTCTTATTCGCCATCCGCCAAGCGATTGCATCTAGATTGATTTTGAATAGGTTTGCACCTTTGAGATGCGCTAACACCTGATCGTCTGACCCCCACGCGGCGACAAAGGACCAAGACGCCTCGTCGATGGAATCGGGAGCATCCAGCACCTTCAGGCTCGTTGACGGAGCAGCAACTGCGATCTTGCCACTGATAGCGATTTGAGCGCCGTAGTGTTCGAATGTTCCAGACTTTGGGAAATAGAACTTGGTACTGAGTTCTTGCGTTGCAAAGGGAGCAAGGTCTAATTTTTGACCTGCCACGATTTTGGCGTTTTCCAAAGCGATGGCGCCTTGTGGGATTTGTTGCAGGACACTCACGCGGACCAACGATGCACTTGGGTTGGTCAATACCACTCGCAATCGATATACCGTTCCCTTGATGAGCGATTGCTCCTTGACCGGTTTGGCTTCCTCGCCTGTGTCGCTTGCCAAAAAGATGGTTTGGCTGGCCAATACAGTGGCTGGATCCGAGCTCTGTTCTATGCCTTGTAATCCTTGTACGAAAGCGATCGAGTCGTTGGTCGTGGCGACAACCATTCGGCCTTGTTCGACGCTGATGGTTGCTGGCTGGGATTCCAAAGGCAAGCCGAGTACCGCGATCGCGAGGAGCGCTTCGTGGATATTGTTTGCGGCGAGTTCAATGTGCGTGCTCAGGAATGGTGCATCGCCGGAGTGGTTCAAGTAGTCTAGCCAAAACGCGTTTGGACGAACCAACTCCGCTGTCTGATTGGGTAATGGCAATCGGAAGTAGTTACTCTCTGCCCATTTGCGTGTCGATTCAAGGGATTCATAGAGACGTGCTTGTTTGGCAGCCCCGCCCATTCCGCCTGCCCCTCTTTTTCCAAGGAGCACTCGGCCAGCACTTGCGTTTTCCGATAAACGACCCAACGATTCAGTTTTCTCTTTGCCTGTTTCCTCTGATTCCATCCGGTCAGCGAATAATGCGTCCATCTTTTTGTCGCTTGATCCAAAGCCTAACCCTTTAGTCTCACCCAACCTTCGCAACTGAAGTATTCCATCGTCAAAGAGCGCTGATTTTGCGACTCCATCGCCATCGGCGTCGAAACCCCACAACCCAGAGCTCATGAGCCCCTTTGCGAATCGAACCGATTGGGCTGCGGAATCGACCGGAATCGAGCTGACGAGGTCTCCCATCCAACGCTTCGTACTACCGGATTGGGAGGCGATTCGCTTGGCCAACAGAACGCGCTCGACTGCGTTTAACTGAGCAAGTCTCCAAGGCTGCGTGTATTTCGAAAGATCGGAGCCGAGAAGGTAGTCGTCCATAAACTGCTTCTGCATCTTGTTGGCCAAATAGGGACGCACAACCCGATCGAAGAACGGTAGATCGTGGACCAACAAGAACAAGTTGAGTTCGTGGCAAACTGTGTCGGAATAGTGCCTTTCCTTTTCTTCGTCTTTGATCGAAGACCAGCGCGAAAGGCTCTCCAATTTGTCGAAGTCTGGGTGATTGTTTAGCAGGGTTCGGTAGAGTTGGAATACATCAGGAATCGAGCTGTAGAATTTAACTCGAGTCGATGTAGCATCGCC
>JAYVBW010000784.1:0-2002 GCA_043750255.1 Pirellula sp. | reverse complement strand
TTTCTGAACCAAAAGAAGAAGCACAAGTGCTTCAGCAGTTAAGTAATGGAACCATCCAATTCGACATTGATGCTGGCCGAATGATCTCCAAAGAACTCGCTTGGGACAAAGTAGTCGTCGGTTTTTCAGGAGCAGGAAGTGTGATGGACTACTCGGCTAGACTCGAAGAGCAGGTTACCAACGCAGCCGTAAAGTCGGCCTCTGGCCAATCGTCAGCAAAAGCCAAGTCGGCCACCAATCGATAGGTGGAGGGGTTAGTCGCGACGTCATGAAGTGCGACTCAAAACGCGGCCAGCGCCAGCGGCTCATCCAAAAAGTTTAACCACCGAGGTGGTTGAGCACTTGAAGCACGCCATTCAAATGGGCCATTCTGGGACCGTAACGATCCAAGAACTCAGCGAAAACGTAGTCGCTGTCTGTCAAAGCGTCCTTCGAATCGGCCACTTCGTCGGCGAGGTTCTGCAGAAATTCAGTCTGAACATTCGACAACGTTTCTAATGCCTGCTTGCAAGATCGAACCAATTTGGGATGTGCGTTCCGCCATTGAGTAAGTTCGTTTTGCCTCTGCGAGTTAGCTTGATTGCTGGCTTGCAAAACCTGCTTATTCACTTGCAAAATTTGGTCAAGTAGCTGATTTTGCCTTTGTTGGGATTCGATCAGTTGCCGCGTCAATGCTACCAACGCCGCTCCCACCTCCGCAGGTCTGGGAGGCATATTATTGGATGGCGCATCGGCGGAAACGTCGATGCTAAAAACGGGGGAGTATTGAGCTGGATCGTGGGCCATAGTGATTGTGCAATCTGTTCAACGAGAGTGTGAAGAAACCGGCTGAATCATTTCAAATTTTCTCAAGTACCTTAGAATGACTAGTATAGTCGCGATGTTGCACAAAAGTCGAGCATCCAAAACGCGCTTTTGTAAACTTTGCGGATTGAAACGGTTGTGAGCAATACTCGGAATGGTAGGTGAAGTCTGGTCGCACTGAACGAATCGTTGGAGGAAGGTCGAAGCTATCCTGCCGCTCGAGTTTCTCGAATGGCACATCCTGGTCGGATCTCGGATGAAAGCTGGCATGGAAGCAAATATACACAACAAGACGATCTCCCTTGGTTTTGTAACGGTTCGTCATCATCCTGCCCACGGGTATTTTGGTGGCTACTTAATAGTTAACAACCTAGCACGACCGTTAGAATTTCACTGTACGCTCCCCGTTCAACCGACGCGAGCACAGCAAATCCTTTATGGCAGCACGCTCGGCGAGTTTGTTTGCGGAGAACAGATCGCTCGTGCATTAGTCGCTAAGGCCAAAGGCACGCCGCAAGTTCTGTTTTCAGATACCCTCGCCGTCCTCACTTTGCGACACATGCAATCGATACCGATCGCGGTGATCGACTTTCCGTTGGAAGACAACGGATCCTGGTCCCGTCCTGGATGCCAGCGAGAAAACTACCATCGGTTTAAGGCATTTGGAAAACATTTTGCTATCCTGCCCGAGTTTGCAGACGACTCGGAGGTGATCCAAGGACTCTTCGATTCGGACAAGCCCCCGCTCGATCTGCTCGAACCGTTTGGCAGAATCGAAGAAGCGTTGATGGAAGCTCACCCGGCAACGAAGGCCGCGTAACAATGATAACCCCAGACGACTCCATGTCAGGGATAGACTCCATGTCAGGGATAACGGTCGAATCCAATTGGTTTTCACGTGAGCTGGCCGTTCCTTTTTTTACTTCGCCGGAGCCTTTATCAAGTGAGCTCTTGGTCGATTTTTCGAACAGTTGCTCCTACGAAACACTTGCTTATGAGTCGTTGAGGGTTTTGCCAATCCAATTGTCGCAAACGCTTCCCCGCACCATTGGATTCGCATTCCCAGATTCCCCGCAATGGACCGCTCCAGAACCAAAAATTAGCAAATCCATACCAAAGATTTTGAACGTGGATCGAGAGTTTGGCGATCAGGAGTCGCAAGAAGCGACCGACGACGATCAGGGATCAGACGATTTCA
>JAYVBW010000783.1:0-1986 GCA_043750255.1 Pirellula sp. | reverse complement strand
ACTATGAATTGGGCCGGAGCGAAAAAGTGGTTGGTTCGAGATTGCTTCCATCGAGGTGAAAAAAGAGGGTGTAAACCAATCGACTAAAGTCGCTTGACGATGGGTATCGTTGCGAACCAGCGACGCAGCCTTGGAACTGATCAAATCTCTTGAATACGGCGACGTTCGAGGTACTTGGAGTTTGATTTCGGACAGTCCAAAATCGCTAGCGTTTTCCAACTCGCCGGGATCCGTTACAGCGTTCGAATTCTCATCGGACCAAACTTGAAGACTCGCGAGTTCGGTTTCCGATATGACTCCGTCGATGTTGGTATCCATCGTCGCTAACACTTCAAACCCATCTCGCCATGGTCCATTTGACAGAACTTCATTGAGGCTTGCAGCGTGTTTCCCTCCAAAAGTCCAATTTCCGAATAGCTCCGAACCGTCGTCCACCTCGCCATTGTGGTTGTTGTCGATTGCCAATAGCGGAAAAGCGGCTGAGCCTCGCCAATGGACCCATGATTCAGCCGCGTGGGGATTCATCCTAAACCTTACAACATGAGCCTTCGTTTCGGCAAGCTCGTCGAACTGGATAGAGATCGGACTTAAGGTCATATTGAGAGTCAAATCACCGCAGAGCTTGCCTGGATCAACCTGATCCACGATTTTGCAGTTCTTAGAAATGTACCGGCCACGAAGTTTATATGGCTGTGCCAGCGTCTTGAAATAGTTGCAGGAACTGTTTTCCAAGTTGGCTCGACAAGTATAGTAGGCAGACGTCCATGTTGAGACTCGACGAGCTGCGTCCAAGGCCGCTTTGTCCATGAATAGCGTATCCATCAGAACGTCATCACCACCGTCGCCAAGCCAACCGGTACGGTTCATCCAGTAACCATCCTCCTTGGTAGAAACACACGACTGGGCGGGTTGTGTTTTTTTGCAGATTGAAATTTGTTCCTGGACAAGTTGGTCCAGGCAAGCGAGTTTTGCCCCTTCTCCTTCGAACATCCGCCAAGTCTGGGAATTGCGATTCTTCGCATCCCATCGCACCATTTCATCGTAAAGCGATTGCAAGTCCTGCATTTCTTTTACTTTGGAGAGCGTATAAAAATCGCATTCTTTTGCTTGCGTACAGCTTTCACCGACTCCACCACAAACGCCACAGGAATCGACGGTTTTAAGTGAACCACATAGATGGTCACAACCGCTTGGACCAGGATTGCCACAACCGCACCCTAAGTTTTCGATCAGTGGATCGCAGCCACAGTCGCTTTGGCAGGGTGGTTGATGGACATAGGGAGGCAAAGATGGAATCGATGATGATACAACATCTTCTGGCGATGAAATGGTTCTTCCATTTGTTGCTATGCCGAACAAGCGATAATCAATAGCGCCGCCCTCACTAGCCAGCATCGTCACGCTCAATGTATCCACATTCGCGAGATTGGCGGTCCCTTTACACTCCGAAAAACGGACGAGCATTACCGATTCAAACGGCTGAACGTGATCCTTCCATTCGGGTCTGGCGAGCTTTGCTTCGCAGCGACTTAGTTTCTTTCCTTTATCCGATGCAATCGTAATTTCGAGGATGGTTTTTTCAAACGGTATGGATTCACCTGCCATTTTGAACGGGATCGAAAACGCATCGGCTCCTCCCATTAATAGGTTCAATGATTTGAATGAGTAGGAAACGGATAGTTTCGACGCTGCTCTACCATTTTGAACCAAGATCACTGCCGGATCTTTTTGAATCTCTGGCGAAGGAACGATCCCATTGACATCGAAACAGCCGTCGGGGCCATTGAGGCAATTGATGACAGTTAAGACATCCATGGGTGAAATTGCTCCGTCTCGATTCGCGTCAAAAGCACTTTCGTCGGCTTTTGTTTTTGTGTACTGGCGTTCGTTCAAGTAGTTCGTAATCAAAGCGGAATCGAGCGCAGTAACCAATCCGTCCGCATTAACGTCGAGCGGGTTTCGTTCCGCTGCCGCTCCGACAACAGT
>JAYVBW010000782.1:0-1851 GCA_043750255.1 Pirellula sp. | reverse complement strand
TTCAACCGTGGCACTCTGGCACACCCGCTAGCCTTGCCCTCATCGCCGCCGATGACGCTTGGACCATTCTCGGTGCCGTTGAGCAGCGGATCGGGTTGGTTGCGGAGTCAATCCAGCGTCGGTACTCAGTGGTTTCTTATTTAGGCGGTTCTGGACCTCTCGACGGTGTTTCCATCGAACAATTAGAGCGATTGGCATTGAGTGTTCGTGAAGCGCTTCCGTCACGTGCTGAAGGGTGGATTGGAATCGACTTTTTGATTCCAGATTTGATGCACACGGCACAAGATCTCGTAGTCATTGAAATCAATCCGCGACTGACGACGAGCTATTTGGGATATCGCAAATGGTATGGCCACACGCTAGCGGACGCCCTTTTAGGAAACGCGAAACGCTCGGAATTGCACCCCACGTCGACCTCCGAACTTTTTGCGTTCAGTTCTTGGACAGCCTAACAATTGTGTTTCGACAGGTGGAAATTGCTACACAAACCGTGTATGTTGGGTGCGCCCGATCAACTTAACCCCGCCAGAGCATTGAACTGCCTATTCATCGAGGAACCTGCCAAATGTCAAAAATGAGTCGACGTGGATTTGTAAAGGGAACTGCCATTGGTGGTGCCGCATTCATGATCTCCGGCACGAAATCATCAGGTAATATCATCGGAGCCAATGATCGAGTCCGCATTGGCGTCGTTGGTACAAACGGCCGCGGCCAAAGCCACATCGATGGCTGGCTGAAGCAGCCGAGCGTGGAATTGGCTTACTTGGTCGATGTTGACCAGGACATTTTGGCGAAGCGTCTGAAGTCGGTTGAGGAAAGGACCGAGGGCAAGTTCGCCACGAAGGGTATCGCGGATGTTCGCAATGCCCTCGAGGATAAGTCGTTGGACGCTATCTCTGTCGCCACTCCAAACCATTGGCATTCACTCATCACGATTTGGGCGGCCCAGGCTGGAAAGAGTGTCTACGTAGAAAAACCAATGAGCCACGATGTCGTCGAAGGCCGAGTCGCTTGGGAAGCTCAAAAGAAATACAATGTTGTAGTCCAACACGGTACTCAAGGCCGTAGCGATGCAAAGCGAGCTGGTCTTCATGAAGCCATTCAAGCTGGCAAATTCGGCAGGCTGAAAATCTCTTACGGTTACTGCTGCAAGAAACGTGGCTCGATCGGTTTCAAGGAACCCTCAGATCCACCGGCTCAGTTGGATTGGAACCTATGGAAGGGCCCCGCAGTCATCGATCAATACCATGGCAATTTCGTTCACTATAATTGGCATTGGTTCTGGCAAACGGGCAACGGCGATTTAAACAATCAAGGCACTCACCAATTGGATATTGCTCGATGGGCGATAGATAAAGATCAAACGCATCCGATTCGCACCATGGCGATCGGCAATCGTTTTCAATGGAATGATCAAGGCACTACGCCAAATACCATGTTCGCAATGGCTGAATACCCGAACGGACAGTTCGTATACTTCAATGTTCGTAACGTCGGTTACGATGGCTACAAGAACCAAGTCGAAAACGAGTACTATTTCGAAGATGGCGGAAAGATTCTTGGTTACAAGTATTATCCAAAGGGAAGTACCGAAGGTGAGACGCTAGACATTCCAAACGGTACGGTGACGCCAGGTGGAAACTTCGGAGCATTTATTGCAGCAGTTCGAGCCAAGGATCCAAGAATGGCCAATGGAAATGCAATGGACGCGCATTATGGCTGCGTACTCGGGCACTTGATGAACAATTCTTACCGTTTGGGAAGCAAAGTACCATTCAATGCCAAAGCTGGAAAGTTCGGAGATAATCCTGATGCAACTGAACATTTTCACAGACTGCATGAAATTATGCG
>JAYVBW010000781.1:0-2223 GCA_043750255.1 Pirellula sp. | reverse complement strand
TGCGTGGGCATTTTTAGCCAATGCGACTGCTGCAACTCAGCACACTATGGCCTTGCTAACGATCGCGTGCCCATGCGCTTTGGCTTTGGCGGCACCGTTGGTTATCACGATTGCGTTGGGCCGGGCAGCCAGACGACAGATCTGGATCCGAGACGGCAATTGTCTCGAACGCATGGCCGTTCCAGGCACGCTTTGGCTCGACAAAACGGGTACTCTGACCTATGGACGATTGACTGTTCTGGAGTGGCACGGCGACGACGAGGTACTTCATTACGCCGCGGTTTTAGAGCAGTCGATTCACCATCCAATTGCAAAGGCCATTTGTGCGTTTGTGAACCCCGAAGATGTACAATTGGTACGAGCCAACCAATTGGAACACCGAATAGGCAAAGGGGCTAAGGGTTTGGTGGATGGAATTCCTATCGTGATTGGCAATGAAGCTTGGTTGGGTGAACAAGGAGTATTTATTTTGGACGAATGGCTTGCCTTGCAATCGAATGCGTTCTCAAAAAATTATTCGGTTGTTTGGCTTGCGGTCAATGGAAGTATCAGTGGAATGTTTGAGTTGTCTGATCCGCTTCGTGCGGACGCGGTTGAGACGCTGCGATCCATTTCGGCAAAGGGTTGGCGTTTGGGAATTCTGTCAGGTGATCGACAAGAGATCGTTGACTCCGTCATTGCACTTTTACGCGAGGATGGAATACCAATCGATGTCGCGTTAGGCCAGCAGAGTCCCGGGGACAAACTGGAGGTACTACGTCAATGCATGCAGGATAGTAACCGGCCTTGCGCGATGGTGGGCGATGGTGTGAACGATGCTGCTACGCTAGCGATAGCCGATGTCGGAATTGCTATTCGAGGCGGGAGCGGGCAAGCACTTTATGCAGCACCCGTATTCATTGCAAACGGTCGGCTTGCGTCAGTTGCAGAACTCATGGACGCTTCGGTCAGCGTTGTCCGAGGCATTCGACGGTGTTTTTTGGTTTCCTTGGTTTACAATGCCGTGACAATGACGCTTGCAATAATGGGCTGGATTCATCCATTGATTGCTGCAGTCTTGATGCCAATAAGCGGATTAACTGTGTTAGCGATGGCCATGTCAACGAGGGCTTTTCCCGGAACGAGGACGAAATGAGTGTGCTGTATATTGCGTTACCAGTCGCTTTGCTGTTGGGTGGTTCGGCTCTCCTGGCATGTATGATTTGCATCCGAAGCGGGCAGTACGACGACCTGGAGACCCCTTCGGTCAGACTACTTAATGATGAGTTAGAGCAATGATAAGACTATTCCGCAATTGCATTGAAGCATCCAGATGCGTCGTGTCGTGGCGGATGCGGGCAGCATCCGTGTCGACGCTAGCTGCGTCGGTCACAACAGTCATGGTATTGATGTCGGCATCGGTGCAGGCCGAAGATGATTTCGAGCATCCGCCTATTTCGTATCATACGAGTCAATCACATGATTCCGTTGCCCAATTGCTGGATCGTCTAAAGGCAGGTACGGAGAAACTAGTGGCTGATTCCAATGGTAGCTTTCTCAAGTCACTCCTCAATACATTGAAGATACCAGAATCGTCGCAATGTCTGGTTTTTTCCAAGACGAGTTTGCAAATACCTTATATCGGTCCGCAGACGCCCCGAGCGATCTATTTCAATGATTCCGTTTACGTAGGGTCGGTCATTGGTAGCACGATCATGGAACTGACTGCTGTGGATCCTCAATTGGGACCCGTTTTTTACACCTTGGAACGGGAACAACAAGACTTTCAGATTATTCGAGACCGAGGGCAGTGTCTATCATGCCATGCAACGTCTCGGACCGAGCGAGTTCCGGGAGTCATCGTGCGGTCGATTTACTCGGACAAGGCGGGTCGACCGCGTTCTGGTTCATCGACGTATATCACCGACCACAGGAGCCCCTTTGAGCAACGTTGGGGTGGCTGGTACGTGACCGGTGAGCATGGTTCCATGCGACACCTAGGAAACATCTTTGCGCTAGATCACGAGGATCCGCAAAATGTCGATATGGAAAGTGGAGCAAACAAGAATCATATTCCATCCACAGTTGCAACTGGGAACCACTTGACCGATACGAGCGATATCGTTGCGTTGATGGTATTGGAGCACCAAACGCGCATTCAGAACTTGATCACTCGAGCTAACTACGAAACGCGACAGGCAGGCCATCTCGATAAATCCATGAATGAGGCGCTGGGGCGAGACA
>JAYVBW010000780.1:0-10744 GCA_043750255.1 Pirellula sp. | reverse complement strand
TGCCAAAAACTTTGCGTCCTGCCCCGCCGCAACCAATCCCATCTGAATCTCCAGACTGGCTACCATCTTGCCGATACTGCAATCATTTCCAACAGCATGGATACGAACATTTCCTTGGCGAAACAAGTGACGAACCGCTGTCTCTTTGAAATTGTTGCGTCGGACATCGATCAATAGGCTGCCGCTTTCCTTGGCCAATTGCAAATACACTTTGTCGTCCGTAAGAAAATCATGCAAACCTGAGACGATATCGATTTTGCGTTTGATTGCTTCTTGGATTACCGAACGCCACTGGTCGGGAAGCCTGCCTCCTGGAGGTGCGATGCCGATGTATAGGGCGTCAATTTTCGTTGCATCGATTTTATTGGCATCGAAAAGGTCTGCGACTACCGGCACATTGCCTCCGGTGCCAAACAATTCCTGAGCGGTTTTGCCAGCTTCGTTGCGGTCGATGACGGCTGCGATATCGAACTTACGATAACGCAGCATGCTGATCGCCGTTTTCGCTAGGAATGGCGTCGAATAACCGTCGGTCAACAAGGCTATATGTCGGTGTGTCAACAAAGCTGCATGAGAAATCGCTTTAGCGTCAGTCGCGGTATGGAGGTCGACGTCAGTGGACATTGGGCAAGTTCCTCCTTGCATTAGAAAAATAAGCTGGTAGCAAACAACATTAAGCCAAAGTCAATTTCACGGCTGTATGATACTCTATCGCATGCCATTCCGGTGATCGCGGTTGTACCGAAATGATACCGACTAGCGCACGGCGTTCCCTCGCTGCTTATTCAAAGGCATCTTTAAAAGACAATGTCCTCCAATTGCTGTCTACACTGTATGAATTCAACTTTATTAGTCGTCTGAGCGTTTAGCTTCCCCAGGAAACTCTATGAACCATCGTCGCGTCGGTTTCGCAGCTCTTTTTTTCTTGTCAATTACGCTTTCTGCCTTGGATGTTCAAGCTCAATTCAACGGCAGTGTCGAACCCCCAAGTGATTTTAAAGCCGGATTCGATGCCATCACCGACGAACGAGCTCAAGAGTGGCTTTCGATTCTCGCAGGCCCTGTTTTCGAAGGTCGCGGTTCTGGGCAAATTGGATACACCAAAGCAGCCCATTGGGTCGCAGGAAAGACGGCTGAGTTTGGTTTGGATCCCGTCGGGGATGGTGGTACTTATTTTCAAATGCTTCCGATGTCCAGGCTGTGGGTTGAGCCTACCCAATCCAAGTTGACCGGCCCGAATGAACTTTCGATCCTGTTTGATAAAGCGATCGGGCTCGAACGATTCACTAATGTTTCCGAACTAAGTGGTGGCATTGCCTTCGTAAGCCTCTCGGGCGAATCCTCAAAGTTAGACGAATCTATTTCGCTGCGAGACAAGATCGTCTTTTACACTGCCGATGAAAAAGCTCAAGGTCGAGCGTCTATGCTCCTTGCGCGTCAAAAACCGTCAGCGACCTTCCGCATTGTTGGTACTGAGCCTAAGTCGGGATCGCAACTTCTGCGAAATGGAGGGCAACAGCGAACCGCCAGTCTTTCAGGGACCATTTCAACCGCCGCAGTCATGACGATCTTAAAATCGCTCAACGGCGATCCAAGCTGGCTTAAACCCGTCAAAGGAAATAGCATCGAAGTGCACTTTGCAACAGGTGATTTGAAACTCGAGTTTCGTTATCGCGAAGAACCCACCGCAATTCCCAACGTGCTCGCTTGGCAACCAGGTTCCGATCCCGAACTCCGGAATGAGTACGTCGTTATCGGAGCACATTTGGATCACCTTGGTATTCAGAATGACTCGCTGTTTCCAGGTGCCGACGACAACGGATCTGGGTCCACAGCCTTGCTTAGTATCGCTAAAGCAATTTCCATTAACCCAATCAAGCCCAAGCGCAGTATTCTCTTCATGTGGTTTGCTGGCGAGGAAATTGGATTGGTAGGGTCAGCCCACTATGTTGATCACCCATTGCTACCACTGGACAAAATGGTTTGCATGCTCAATATCGACATGGTCGGTCGAAACGAAGAAAAACAAGGAGATGCAGCAAGTGATAACGAAACATCGATCCACTTGGTCGGCAGCAAGCAAGGCGACCAAGATCTTCACGAAGTGATCATCAAGGCGAATCAATACGTGAACTTCGCCTTCGAATATGACGAGGAAAGTGTCTTTGGAAGAAGCGATCAAGCCAATTTTTTCAAGAAAGGAACGTCTGTTGCGTTCCTCTTCGGTGGTTTTCATCCCGATTATCACAGGCCGACAGACCAAGTCTCCAAGATCAACTATCACAAAATCGCATCGGCAGCCAAGCTCTTTTATCTGACAGCGTACTTCGCCGCCGAGCATGGTGCATTTAAGATCCCTCCGAAGGTCGACAAAAAAGACGGCAACGTCGTTCCTGAAAAATAGGCAGTGCGTCGCCAAGACTGGCTGCCAATCGCAATGGTCGACAAATTCAAGCCACGAAATGACGTTTCCTGTGACTTTAGCCGGTTCAGAGGTTTCGATTCAGGGCTTCCAGCGGGCATGGCTGGAATGTATAAATCGTTGCTGCATAACAGTTTCCTTTTAAGATTTTCATTCCGAAAGGCCCTTTGAGAGATGGCGGAATCGACCAAACGAACCGACGACGTATTCGACATCGATCGTATTCGAAAGTTGATCGAGTTGATGAAGGAGCACGAACTCGGTGAAATCGATCTACGCCAGGACGATCAACGAATTCGATTGTGCGGAGCGGGCCATGGCCAACCGATCCTTTCGCCAGCGATGATGGCTCCGCCTGTAGCGGCATCCTTGCCGACTGCCGCAGCTGCGATTTCGGTTACGGAGGCAGACGGTCCACATATCGTTTACATCAAATCACCGATGGTCGGGACGTTTTACTCTCGAGCCAATCCAAATGCAAAAAACTTTGTAGAAACGGGTTCCGTTGTTCAAAACGACACTATTATCTGCATCATCGAAGCGATGAAGGTTTTTAATGAAATCCCTGCGGAAATGCGTGGCAAGGTCGTTCAAGTACTTGTCAAAAACGAAGAAGCAGTCGATTTCGGTAAGCCGCTCTTCAAAATCGATACGCGAGGCTAAGTATGTTTAGTCGTGTGCTTGTCGCTAATCGAGGCGAGATCGCTTTACGTATCATTCGAGCCTGCAAAGAGCTTGGTATCGAGACGGTTGCTATTTTCAGTGAAGCGGACCGGGGTGCGCAGTATCTCGAATTGGCAGATCAAGCAATATGCGTTGGACCAGCTAAATCCATGGATAGCTACTTGCGCGTCGATCGGGTCATAGCGGCAGCCGAGGTTGGCAATGTCGATGCAATTCATCCGGGGTATGGTTTTCTTGCCGAAAACTCTGATTTCAACGAAGTTTGCCGCAGCTGCAAATTTACCTTCATCGGACCATCACCCGAAGCGATGGAAAAACTCGGCGATAAGAATACTGCCCGAGAAATGGCTGTAGCAGCTGGCGTGCCAGTTGTTCCTGGAAGTGACGGTCTTCTTCAGACCGAAGAACATGCACTGACCGCAGCCCGCAAGATCGGTTTTCCAGTCTTGATTAAAGCAACTGCCGGTGGGGGCGGCAAAGGGATGCGGGTTGCGCTCGACGAAGCGTCCTTACAAACGTCGATCTCTCAAGCCCAAACTGAAGCCAAAGCGGCCTTCGGAAATGACGGTGTGTATTTGGAAAAGTACATCGATCGGCCGAGGCATGTTGAGGTGCAGATCATCGCCGACCAGCACGGGAACATTGTGCATTTACACGAACGCGATTGCTCTGTCCAACGTCGACACCAGAAATTGATCGAGGAAAGCCCGTCCCCACGCTTGCCCGAGGCGACTCGAAAAGCCATGTGCGACGCTGCGGTCAGGTTGATCCAACAAGCAAACTACTACAATGCAGCGACGGTCGAGTTTATTGTCGATCAAAACGACAAGTTTTACTTCATCGAGGTCAATGCTCGGATCCAGGTCGAGCATCCTGTGAGCGAAATGATTTCTGGGATCGATCTCATCAAGTCCCAGATCCTGGTTGCATCGGGACAACCTCTTCCATTTACACAAGCGGATATTAAACCCATTGGTGCTGCGATCGAGTGCCGCATCAACGCTGAGGACCCAAACAAAAATTTCCAGCCATGCCCTGGTCGCATCGAAAAAATGTTTATCCCTGGTGGTTTAGGGGTTCGAGTCGATTCGCATGCGCACGCTGGGTACACAGTCCCGCCGTATTATGATTCGATGATTGCCAAGCTCATTGTGCATCGCCCGACGCGTGAACAAGCGATCGAGTGCATGCTTCGAAGTCTGAGCGAGCTAAGAATTACTGGCATCAAGACTACCGCGAGTTTTCATGCGACCGTCCTCAAACAAAAGGAATTCCAAGAGGGAACTGTCGACACCAAATGGGTCGAGCGAGAATTGCTCCCTCGCCTCAAGGCGTAAGCTAATTTGCTGCAATCCACCTAGACTTGTTCGTCTTTACGATGGGTTACGTATTCCTCTTTGCATCCATGAAATTGCTTCAATTCAACGCCTTCGATTTTACGATGGTCGCGGTCTTTTTTACTCGCGTTATGTCGAGTCACAGAGTTCCCCCGCCGCATCGCCAACACCTCATGGTTAAACAATTCACCAGCCCTCCCGCATAGCCCCCCGACAGATTGCCCTTCCGCCTGTTCTATGCATCGAGATCCAATTTTCGGCATCTATTTTGCTCCTATTTGGGTACACGGTTTGACAGCGATGCACTCTGGTATTTTAATCAAGATATCTCAGTAGAGACTTTTGAGGAAAATTTTAGTTAGCAACCCGCTTTCGGATCGCCACCCGCTATTTCCGTTCGTGCCACCTTTGGAGAGTCGTTTAGTATGAAAATGTTATTTTTTGTTTGTGCCATCGTTTTGATGACAACCGTCTCTTTACGGCCCGCATTTGCTACCAAGGAGTTCGGCGAACACTTCAAGAAATTTTACGTTGACGACAGCAAGAACGAAGAGTTTAAGAAACTCGTTGCGGAAGCTAAGTGCAACGTCTGCCACATTGATGGCGAAAACAAAAAGAAGCACAATCCATTCGGTGAGACCCTCAAGGCTGGTGGCTTGCTGAAAAAAACATACGCGGAAATGATCAAGAAGGAACCGGACAAGGCTCGCAAAGAGATCGAAGAGATCCTAAAAAAGTCGGAAGAAAAGAAGGCTCCTGGCAAGGACAAGACTTTCGGCGAAAGGATTAAAGCCGGTTTGCTTCCAGGTGGCGATGCCAAGGGAAAACAGACAACTGAAAAGCTAATTTCGTTCAATGCGCCAGTCGCCGAATTTGTCGAACTGTTCGATGGCAAAAGCACCAATGGCTGGAAGATCAATGAGAATCCGAAGAGCTGGTCCATTGTAGATGGGTGCATCGTTTGCCAAGGCGAACGAAGTCACATCTTCTATGTGGGTGATAAAAAACCATTCAAGAATTTCCACTTCAAGGCTGACGTAAAGACGATGCCCAACAGCAACGCTGGGATCTATTTCCATACCGCGTTTCAAGAGGAAGGCTGGCCCAAGAAGGGCTTCGAATGCCAAGTGAACAATTCCTACAAAGGAGATCCACGCAGAACGAGCAGTTTGTACTCGGTGAAGGATGTCTTGGAGCCTGCGGCCAAGGATAACGAATGGTACACCCAAGAGATCATTGTCCAGGGCAAACAGGTTACCCTCAAAGTAAACGGCAAAACTTTAGTCGAATACACTGAACCAAATGAACAAGAAGCGGGTAAAGATTTCGAGCGGAAACTTGGTGAAGGCACGTTTGCATTGCAAGCCCATGATCCAGGAAGCAAGGTTTACTTCAAGAACCTGATGGTCAAGCGTCTCGATTAAGAACTCAGAGTCAATTTGCTCAAATCCAATTCAGGCCAGCTTGATCGACTCAACGAGAAACACGCTGGCAAATCGAAAGCGTGCTCTCTTTGGAGAGCATTCTTGTTTCATACAGCCGCACTTTGGTTGCACTCTGTAAAAATTTCCATTGCGATTCTGAGCTTTGCCGCATTTTACTCAGGCAGATTCGTTAGTGCTGAAAATCCGTCAGATTCCGATCCGGTTCAGTTTCGAGCGGACATGGGTCTCGGTGGCTATTGGAAAGTGGGCTATCCCACACGCACTTCGATTACGATTACTTCAGGCGTAACAGAAATTGATGGGCTTTTGGAGATCCAAACGTTCGACGGGGATGGAGTTCCCGTTGTTTACCAAAGTGATTCATGGACCGTGAGGCTACAGCCAAAATCGACCCAACGAATCGAAGTGGTAGCCAAGCACGGTCGAAGCAACCGGCCCGTAATCGTTCGAATCGTTGGCTTGGACGGATCTATTCTTCACGAAAGAGCATTGCTCTCGGAAGAACGCGGCACGGCAATTTCTGCTGCTCAGCCGTGGGTAGTAGGTATCGGAAGCGATCGGCTAGACCTTAGCCAAGGGGCAATGAAATCGGCTCGCGGGGCTCTGCCTGAATACTCGACGGTCCAATTGATTCGCGCTGACCAGTTGCCCTTGTCCGCAATTTGCTATGGCGGGGTTGATTTATTGATTTTGTCGTCGGGGAATGCGTCACTTAATCAAGCCATGAATTATTCGAGTGCATTCGCGATTAGGGAATGGATCGCACAAGGAGGCAGATGTGTATTGTCACTTGGCGAGAACGCAGAATCCTGGCTAAAGATACCTGAATTCAAATGGCTCGTTCCTGGAACTTTCAAAGAGATCTCTATGGATTGCGATCCTGCTCCGCTCGAATCCTACTTAGGTTCGCAAAGCAGATTAGGAAATCTGAAATGCTGCCTATTCGAGTTGGAATCTGGCACGGTTGAGTTCGAATCCAAGACAAAAAACCGGTCGAGGTTTCCCATGATCGCAAGATGGGCGTACGGTTCGGGAAAGGTCAATTTCCTGGCAGTCGAACTGGATAGCGAACAGATACTGGCGTGGGAAAGCCGCCCTAGTCTTTTAAAAAACCTATTTAACGAGCAATGGGAAAAGAAAGATGTTCAGACCGAAAAGCGTGCGTACCTGGGCTACGACGATATCTCAGGCCAACTGAATTCCACACTGGATCATTTCCCTCTTCTGACGTTAGGGAGTCTCACTTCGATATCGATCCTCGCTGGCCTACTTTGTTTAGTAATCGGCCCATTGGACTACTTTCTAGTATCACAGCGTTGGAGAAAACCAGAGGGTACTTGGATAACACTTCTTGTCTGTTCGCTTGGCAGTTGCATTTTCATTTATGGCCTTGCATTGCGATGGAAGCCGGAAATGCCAAGTATCAACAGCTTGGAAGTACTTGACATTGACTATCAAACACAAACGCTTCGAGGACGTGCATTTGCCCATTGCTATGGTGGCAATCGGGGCGCTTTTGACTTTTCCGCTCATCGTCGCGTTCAGGGATTGAACGCGGGCGCGATTAGTAAAGTCCAACTCGATTGGTTCGGGCAGCCAGGAAAAGGAATTGGTGGATTCGAATCCACAGTTGCTACCGATCGAGGCATGCCAATCTACAAAATCGGTATGAACACGGGTGGTACCTGGGGAAACGAAGCTGAGAAGAGAAACACCTTTTCCCACCAAAAATCAGTTTATGGAATTCGTGGCGTCGGCATTCCTGCCGCAGGGACAAAATCGCTTATCGCAACTTGGCAGGAAAGCATCACGCTGCCCAAAGAAACAAACAGTCTGTCCATGGTGTCTGGTTCGATTGACCTGCTTGAAGGTAGTTTTGAAAACCCGTTGGATGTCGACCTACTGGATGCTTTGTTAATTTATCGCGGTCGGGCGTACACGCTTGACACTCGGATTCGTGTTGGCCAACGCATCTCCTTTTCTGCTGCAACGGTGCCCAAGGACATTACGCGTCGCTTGCAACGTCGTCAGAATGTAGGTGGTGAAGAACGCAGCACACCATGGAATCCGGCGGGTATCGGGAATTTGGACCGACTGATGGAGTTGATTAGCTTTCACGAATCTGCAGGCAGTAGCAAATACACGGGTCTTTACAATCGGTACTTAAGTGAGCTCGACTGTTCGGATGTGATTCGATTGGATCGTGCAATATTGATTTGCGAATTCAAGGACCCATCACTCACATGGTCCATTCGACGGAATTCCATGCCGATACAAGCTCCCGAAGGACAACGAAAGACGTTCCTACGTTTGATCATCCCTGTCAGCAAACTCAAATCGGTGTCGCCCGATTCGGGTTCGGCCAATCCACCAATCGGCACAAAACCGTGATTAAGACGTCACAACTAACAAAAAAATACGACGACATGTACGCTATTCGAGACATTGATCTCGATTTAGGCCAGGGGGACTTATTCGGCTTCATCGGTCCGAACGGTGCGGGCAAGACAACAACCATGCGTATCATCGCCACACTCTTAACGCCGACTTATGGTGAAGCGTACGTGTGCGGATACTCGATCTACACACATCCAAAAGAGATTCGGCGTCTTGTTGGGTACATGCCGGATTTTTTCGGAGTCTACGATGACATGACCGTTATCGAGTATTTGGATTTTTTTGCCGCTGCGTATCGTATCGCGCCACAAGCACGCCGAAAACGCTGCGATGAAATGTTAGAAGTCGTGGACCTTGAGTTCAAGCGGGACGCTTACGCAAACACACTTTCGCGAGGACAAACGCAACGTCTTGGTTTGGCAAGGGTCTTGCTGCACGATCCGGCAGTCTTGCTACTCGACGAACCTTTGAGCGGCTTGGATCCGCGTGCACGAATCGAAATGCGAGCGCTCATGCGTCGGCTTGGTGCGATGGGCAAAACGGTCATCGTCAGTAGCCATATCCTGCCCGAGTTGGCTGATGTTTGCAACAAAGTTGGAATCATTGACTCGGGCAAGATGATCGCAAGCGACGATGTTGCATCTATGATTCGCCAAGTAAGGCCCAATATGGCGATACTCATTGAGCTCGCAGTGCAGAATCAAACGGACGCCGCCGCGAAACTTCTCAGCAATCACGAATTGGTTCAAGCGGTAGATGTCGTAGCCCAATCGCTAAAAGCGACTCTGAAAGTAGATGCGGGCGATTATTCGTCGTTGGCGACATTGCTCGTTGGCAACGGCATCGCAATCAAGCGATTCGCCGAAGAGGAAATCAATCTCGAATCCGCATTCATGGCATTCACCAAAGGTGCCGGTGCCAAAATCTAATTGCGGTTTGATGGTCCCTGCCCTGATTTATCGACGAGGAATACCAAACTACTCCTCGCGGTTTCGGTTGAAAGCAATTGGTAAGAACTAAGGTTCGACTCAAGCATTGAAATTACCGTTCGTTGATAATCCGTACTCAATACGATTCGAAGTGTCAAATTCGCCTATTATGGAATAGCGAGGCGGCTGCTTTTTAGTTTTCGTCACCCTAAAATGTATGAAATTACTACTTCCGAATCATAAATCTTTGCATTCACTAACTCGTTTTCATTCGGGTTCCGTGATAAATGTAAACGATGGCTCTGCAAAAAAGAAAGAGGCTGGCGCCCTTCCGATTGTCTGATTTCTTTAAGCTAGCGCCAATTCAAATCAATTGACGACAAAGCAGCAGGCGGCGGCGTTTTGGCCTCTTGCGAATTTCCGATCTCGACGTGCTGCTGAATCCTTGAGGCTTTGGGGTGAGCCAGCAGCGCCACCGCCACCAAAGTATTTTTTGAAATTCCAGACCAAGTCTACCCACATCCGACCATCGATTCCAATACGTTTCAAAATCGGATCCAGATCCACTGGAATGTCAGCTTTCTGGACGGTACCTCGTTGGCGGCCTGTCCAGTCAAGCAGCATTAAGTAGTCTCGAATATCAAGCGACAGAAAACCCTTGTCGCTCGCGCGAACACCCGTTTTGCTGGCTTGAGGTCCCGCACGTTCTCGTTCGTTGAGTGTCAATGGGGACAGCCAAGCGTCTCGCAGCATCGAGGGCCCTCTGCGCTTCTTTGAAGCCGCGGTTCTTTCTCTTAGTTGATCAGGCGTCGAGGTTCGCAGGATACGACCAGCCTCTGAAGTTTCGATGGCAACCAAATCGGCGGCGGCCGACGGGATCGTGGCTCCTTGGAGCGACTGGATTCGATCGTAGGCCGATGTGTGCAGTGATTCTTCGGGGGTCTGGGCCATCGCGGCTCGTATCGGATTCAAATCGACATACATACTGCAAGCTAGTAATCCGGCCTCGTCGGTAATTGCCTGAGCTTTGAAGCGTCCCTCCCAAAAATGGCCGGTGGCCTCGTCTTGTTTATTGGCAAGTCGAGCGATAGGTTCGCAGAGCGCCTTCATAAACCAGGACGGATTGGAAAGGCGAATACGAATGGATTGGATACGTTCGGAGTTATTAGCCAGTGTTTCGACATCGTTTGTGGTTGGTTCGGCGAGTTGTTCGTCGATTCTGCGGCCAGGAAAAATACGGAGCCACCGGAGTGCGACTTCGGAATCGGACCATGCGACGATGACGTCAGGTCGAGTGCGGACGACGACATGCACGTGATTGGAGAGAATAGCATAAGTCAGTACATCGACCCCGAATACAGACGCGAGTCGTTCCATCCGGCACCGGATCCATTCACGCCGATGCTCGTAGTTTTTTCCAGAGACGGCATCGAAACCCGCCAGGTACGCACGCCGAATACATCTTTGCACCAGATGGACGATACAAACAGAACTAGGGTCAAACTGTTCGGCTCTAGGAATTCTAGGCAT
>JAYVBW010000779.1:0-5168 GCA_043750255.1 Pirellula sp. | reverse complement strand
TAGGATGATTTTTCTGAAGCAAGAGCGGGGAACCGGATACTGAAGGCGGTGCCCTTGCCAACGGTGCTTTCAACTCGCACGCGAGCTTGATGTTGATCGACGATTTCTTTGCAGGCGGACAAGCCTAGGCCGGTGCCACCTTTGCCGCTGCTGTCAGGGCCATTTTTAGTTGTAAAGAATGGTTCAAAAATCTTAGGTAAATTTTCAGGAGCGATTCCTTGGCCCGAGTCGCGAACGGTAAGCACGACGGAATTCGTTTTCTCTTCAAATGCGATGCGGATTCGGATTGTGCCTATTTCGCCGATCGCTTGTCTCGCGTTGGTTAAAAGATTGAGCATCAAGCGTTGGATTTGGTTACCTGCCGCCATGACACTGGGTACTTCGTCGAATTGGGTTTCAACTGCGACGCGGTACTTTTGCATTTCCCGTTCAAGCAGAACGAGCGTGTCTTCGACGAGTGGAACAAGGTTCGTTGGCTCCATTTCACCGCTGCGGTTGCGGGCCAAACCTAGGACGGTGTTGGTAATTTTGGCACCGCGATTGGCGGCATCGAGGATACGCGTGAAAGCTTTCTCGCGACTTGCCTCGTCTTTGTTGCGGAGCCCCATCTTGGCGTAATTCAGAATGGTCATCAGTAAGTTATTGAATTCATGTGTGGTCGTACTGGTGAGTTCGCCGACAGCCGCCAGTCTTTCCACTTGAGCCAGTCGCAGGTGCAGTTGAGCAATGGTGCTTTCGGCGGGTGGTTCTTCAGGAGGTGAATATTGGTTACCGGCGGTGCGAATTTTTGGGATGTGCGTGAAAAGTTTTTCCGGCATGTGTGGCATTCAGTTGATATGGCGGTCGAAATGGACAGACGTTACCGTGCTGGGAGGTCAACGAGTTCGTGTTTCGCAACCGCCCGAGTTGAGGAAAGTACACGAATCACCGCAGGCAAATCAAGTCGGAAGCAAAGCAATAAACAATGTTTCAAACCTTGGATCGGTTAGAAAAGCTCTTGAAAATCGCGGCAAACGAGGGGATTGAAGTCCGTTGTGAGTGGCTCGGAGGAGTTCGTGGCGGACTTGTTCGGATTGGAAGAATCCCCATTTTGTTCGTGGATGAGTCGCTGACGGTCCCGGAGCAGTTGGAACAGTCGAAAAATGCGTTGAATCAGTTAGACTGGAGCGAATCCGAGTGGTGGGACGAAATGAGCCAACTATTGGATTTGCGGACGGTGTAGTCCGAAAGAAAAAAGCCTTTGGGCTAGGCAATTTGTGGCGGAATCGTTATCTAAAGAGCCCCAAAAAGCTCTTAGACCGATACAGCAATTTACAATTTCAAAGAAATTTCGGAAGTCTTTGTTCGAGGAACAATCGAAAATGCAAGTTAGCGAAGATGTTTTTTCCAAGGTTCAGGCCGCTTTGATTGACGCCCTAGGGGTCGACGATGACGAGGTAACTCCAGATGCGACTATGGTTGGCGACTTGGGTGCTGAATCCATCGACTTCCTGGATATCGTCTTTAAACTGGAAAAAAGCTTCGGTATCAAGGTTGCCACGGAGGACCTTTTTCCGAAGGACATTTTGACCGAAAGCACCTATGTGCAAGATGGTAAGGTGACGGCGACTGGGATCGCAGAATTGAAAAAGCGCATGCCTTGGGCCGATTTGAGCAAGTTTGAAAAGAATCCTCGCGTTCAAGACTTCGGCGATTTGCTGACCGTCAGCGACTTGTGCCGCTACGTTGAGTCCAAGATCGCTTAAATGCGTTTGAGAGAATAAATGCGTTGGTTTTGGATCGATCGATTTATTGAGTTCGTACGGGATACCCGTGCGACTTCGATTAAAAACGTCACTTTTGGCGAAGAGCCAATAGATGATTATTTGCCTGGTCATCCTCATTACCCCCATTCTCTCATCATTGAGGGGATGGCGCAAACGGGTGGTTTGCTGGTTTCCGAGGCAGAAGGCTTCCAAAGAAAAACGGTTCTGGCAAAAGTTTCCAAAGCCATTTTTCATGATTTAGTAGTTCCCGGCGACCAAATCCTCTTAACTGCGGTCGTTCAAGACAAGAAACCGACCGGTGCAATTGTAGAGGGTAAAGTTACCGTGAACGGCCAGTTACAGGCCGAGTTAGAGCTTTCGTTTGCCTTTCTTGACGATCGTTTTGGCGGTGGGGCTCTGTTCCCACCTGAGGATTTGCTGCGAACTCTTCGTATTCTCAAGCTGTTCGATGTTGCTGTAGATCAAAACGGGAATAGAATACATGCGCCTGAGCACATGCTCGAGGCTGAACGCCAAGCGGCGCGAGGGTTTGTTTTAAGTCGCGCGGTCGCGCAATCGAAGCCGAATTGACTTCGATTGGTCATCGTTGGCGATCTAGAGATATACACCATTCGCAATGGCCGTGCGTTTGATTTTTGAAGATGCCGTCTTTGGGAGTGATTGCGTTGATGCGCCGACGTGTGGTTGTAACCGGTATTGGAATGGTAAATCCGCTTGGACACGATGTTCAGACGGTCTGGTCTGCACTCAAGGAGAGTAAAAGCGGCGTCGGGCAGATCACCGTCTTTGACCCAACTGGCTATCCCACAACGATTGCTGCCGAGGTCAAAAACTGGTGTATTTCTCAGGCGGGTGAGAATGTAGCGGTTTGGAAACACCGCGGGCGGCATACGCGTTTTGCAGTTGGGGCTGCCAAACAAGCGATTGCACAGTCGGGCATCCTCGACTCCGGATTAGCTCCCACCAAAATCGGTGTCTACATGGGGGCAGGCGAAGGAAATCAGGATTTTCCTAACTTCACAAGCATGATGGCAGCCGGCGTGGAGCACGGCGCATTTGATCTGGCAGCTTTCCTTCGACGTGGACGAGAAATTCTTGACGTGGAAGCGGAACTGGAACAAGAGCCGAACATGCCCTCGGCTCACTTAGCTGCATTGTTTGACGCTCAGGGACCGAATAGCAATTGCTTGACTGCGTGTGCAGCGAGCAGCCAAGCCGTTGGCGAAGCGACTGAATTGATACGATGCGGCGATGCCGATGCGATGATCGCAGGCGGTGCTCATAGCATGATTCATCCGTTCGGTTTAACCGGCTTTAGTTTGCTGACGACACTCTCGCAAAGGAACGGTGATCCAACGAAAGCATCGCGGCCTTTCGACAAGGACCGCGATGGTTTTGTACTTGGTGAAGGAGCCGCCATCGTCATTCTCGAGGAATACGAACACGCAAAAAAACGCGGTGCACAGATATTCGGTGAAATCCTCGGATACGGTAGCACCGCCGACGCTTATCGAATCACAGACATTCATCCTCAAGGGCGAGGAGCGATTGGCTGTATGCGAAATGCCATCGCCGACGCAAAGATCAACTTGGACGAGATCGGGTACGTCAACGCGCATGGTACCAGCACGACTGTCAACGATCGAACGGAGACTCTTGCTTGCAAGGGTGTGTTCGGTGATCGCGCACGATTAACGCCAGTTTCCAGCACGAAGAGTATGATGGGTCACCTGATTGCAGCGGCTGGCGTGACTGAAATGATCGTGTGTCTCATGGCTATTCGCGATGGTGTTTTGCCCCCTACGATCAATCAAGAAACGCCGGATCCCAATTGTGACTTGGACTATGTGGCGAACTTCGCTAGACCGTCCAAGATCAAAATTGCCTTGAATAACAGTTTTGGCTTCGGTGGACAGAATGTGACACTGGCGATCGGTACGTTGAGAAACAGCTAATGCAAATGATCAATGACTCAACTCTGTTGGCCTACATTGAGGAATCCTTGCCAGCGGAATTGATGGCTCGTATTGAAGCAACGTTGCGAGAGGACGGTGCCTTGCGTCAACAACTAGGTCAAGTGATAGCGCGACGCGATAGCGGAGTGCATTCCGTGGGAGATATTTGGCGACGGCATCGATTGAGTTGTCCGAGTCGCGAGGAGCTTGGCAGTTATCTGCTAGGTGCGATGATGGACGATCAATCCGACTATATCAAATTCCATTTGGAAAAGATTGGTTGTCGCTTTTGCCAGTCGAATTTGGACGATTTGTCGGAGAGTCACCATCGAGACACTGTGGTTGCGAGACGAAAAAAATACTTTCAAAGTAGTGTGGGGCGGTTGCGTCCTGAGGGGCGAGGCTAATCGATGCGAGTCGGACACATTATCAAACTCATACCGGATCGCAAGTTCGGCTTTATAAAAACGGATCACTTTCGCGAGGACGTTTTCTTTCACTTTTCGGCGCTGCGCGGAGGACTTCAGGGCCGCTTCCTTGAGGAGAACCAAGAAGTCGAGTTTGAGATCAATGAGATCTTAAGACTAGATGAGCAAAAACTTGAGGCGACGATTGTGCAGACACCTGCTCGCCCGCTTTCGAAAACGCTCAACGAAAAATCGATACCTGAGATACAAGCATTGCATCATCCGCGGGCTCGCCAACGCAAACCGGTCTGGCGTGAGAAGACGACGACGAGCGAGTCCGGCGAGCCAGACGAAACACCGCAGTGATCGACCGATAAATCCGAACGTCCAACGGGTCCGAACTCCGTAAGGGTATTCGACCCTCGTATCCCCAGCGGGCAATCGCGTCCATTAAAATCTGAGCAATTGACTAGATCAAAGTGATCGCGGTAGGAACGGCCATTGCTGGCCGTCCCCCGCACAGATCCGTACGTGAAGAATTACCTCATACGGCTCCTCCGTTAAGCGATGACGGTCGCGATGAGTCCATCGCTACATGCCGTGCATGTACTCTTGCTCACTGCATGGTCCGGCTCGGTGTCCGGTCCAATAGCAAAGCGTACACAACTACTCTTCGGTGATCCCCTTCCCTCCATCGACTCCGCTGCCGGTGTTCCGGCTTTGTTCGCCAACTTCGTCGGTACTACGAAATCATCTGACTTCCCAGAAACGTACATATCGGCTGTACCGCCAAAGGCGTTTTCCGACCGTTCCACAATTGCATGGTTAGATGCCCTTGCGGAAATCTCTGGGATCTCCCGGTTCTCGCGATTGAAGTTTCTACGCATGCTCAGGTTCTTCGACTCCGCCGAGCCATTCCATCGCTTGCCAATAACGCGATAGAACGTGTTGCCTTCCCGCGACACACACAGTGTCGGCACTCGGAACGTGTGATTTCGGAGCTCAATAGCTTGCCTGCGTATACCTCTGTTGTGGCTACA
>JAYVBW010000778.1:0-1538 GCA_043750255.1 Pirellula sp. | reverse complement strand
GTCCTTATTTTCGAATTGAAGAATACTGCGATCAACAGATGATATCTGATTCTTGTTCCTCAACTGGCTGGGTTTACCGTTTTTAATTCGCTACTAGATAAACAAAGTGCCAAGAGACTAAACAGTTACCACGCAATGCGAGATCTTGGGCAGAAGATGCCCAGTAAGATGTTTCACGGTAGTCGCGTATTGTACGAACGTGACGTTTGATTCGCCGGCCAAAAAAGCAAAAACCACCTCGATATTCGGGCTTTCGGTTCCTGGAACCTTTTCTCACAACCATTTTGCCTTCGCGAATTCAAGACGGCAGTCTGAGGCTGGCCTGAAGCATTGACGGATGTACATGCCGAGAACCTATCCGAGAAAAACTCCCCGTCCAGTAGAAGCCCGTTTCCACACCATTTGATTTCAGAAAGTCGCCAACCCTTAAGCCATCCACAGCCATACCAGAGGGAACGAATCACAACGCTACACAATGCAAAACCCCAAAAAGAAAATTCTCAAAAATCTTGTTGTCAAGCTTCGTGGGATGTATCCAATCGCCGTGTCTAACTTTGGCGAATAGCAGATAGCGTCGAATCCAACCGACATAAGCTTCCTCGGAGCGTTTTGAATTGTGAAGCATTCGAAAGGTGTTGCGAACCTGATCGAGAAGCTTCGGTTGTCCTTGGTTTTGGACAGCGTTGGAGCTAGCCAGGGTAAGCTTGGCAGGTTCGTCATTCGGCATATTTCCGACCTCGATTCGGCAATTTTCGGACCGCATTCGGCATATTTCGGGAGGGAAGCGAAGAGTGTTAAGGAAATGATTGACTTTTCAGCGATGAGTCGTCACGATATGCCGAACGTTTCAAAATAAATTGCCGACGTCGGCATACTATTTGTTCCTCTTCGTTGCAAATGGCCACTTAGGCGGTGTTTTTGGAGTACACGAGGTGGTTCTTTGGCTCAAAACTAATTGACGGCAAAGCGAATTGAAACTAATCTTCAAAGGACATGGCACTGGAGTTTCGCTTACTTTTTTGCAAAGGCAATAAACCATGGACGAAATCACAAAGACATCTTCGGTTGATTCTGAAACAAAATCCTCAACCCATGACACGGGCAGATTCGGCAAAGTTTTCCTCAGATGGAAGTGGCTCCCTATTTTTGGGGCCGTAATCGGTGCTGTCGTTGGCGTCGCTTGCTTTGCACAACTGCCAAATCAATACAAAGCGACTGCACTGGTTCAGGTTGTCACCGACAACAAAGTTGCGAGTTCTGACCATGAATTATCCGTTATCAGAAGTGACGCTGTTTTGCGCAACGCTGTAGAACGAATTGAGCTCTCGAAAAAAGGAAATTTAGACGGCAAATCAGCCGTAGAGATCGTTGGAATGATGCAGGATCCGGCTAGAGGAATGCTGGAAGTACGACTCGGCTCAGAAGAAGTTAATAGTAATGTTGTCAACATCAGTGTAATCACAAAGGATGCGCAGCTTTCCGCCGAGATGGTTACCGCGATCGTAAATGGTTACGAAAAGCACGTTAGCGAGAAGTTC